>NZ_JBCFYD010000002.1:1500000-1594805 GCF_038594945.1 Fodinibius sp. Rm-B-1B1-1 | reverse complement strand
AGCGCCGATGGTACTTCCCTTTGGGAGGAAGCGTAGGTCCCCGCCCGCTCTTTTTTTTATTTATATGTTCGACAAGCAACTGATACGAAAGAAGGTGATCCATACCACGGGTCACCTTTTTTTGTTTTATAGGTAAAAACATTAAATAAGAGGTCTAAAAGGTTTTTACCGAAGTATAAATTCGGTATATTATTCGCTTATAAGAACGTTTATTTAATGGTTAAAACGTTTTTAACTTTTTTTAAACCCTGTTTTTGTTATGGACTTTTCTGATTTTATCAATCAATACAAAAATAAATTACACAACCTCTTTAATGTTAAAGATGATATTGATAAGCTAAGTTTGAATCGTGGCTTACCTGATAAAATTTTTAATGAAGTGATGAACTGTAAGCCGCTTAGTGTTTTTATCCCTGATGAATATGGAGGTCGAGGAGGGGAGACTCATGAAGCTTTAGCAATGTTAGAAGCCAGTTCTTATGAGTCACTTCCACTCTCTTTGATGATGGGGATAAACGGAGCTTTATTTTTGCAGCCGGTTGCAAATTATGGGCAAGAAGAGGTAAAGCAATCTATTTTCGATCGGTTTTTGCATGAAAATAATATGGGAGGGTTAATGATTACAGAACCTGATTTTGGTTCTGATGCTCTTCATATGGAAACTTCCTTTAAAAAGGTGCATAGTGAAGATGGAGATGCTTATAGTATTTCGGGAACCAAACACTGGGCAGGATTAACAGGTGCTGCTGACTTTTGGTTGATTACAGCACGTAAAGAAAATTCCGGTGGCGGTCTTGGTCGCGATATTGGATTCTTTATCCATGATAGTAAGCGAGGTGGCATCGAGGTTGAAGAGTACTACAAGAATTTGGGTTTATATATGCTGCCCTATGGTCGTAATAAAATTGATATCACGGTTCCGGAAGAGTACAAGTTAAAACCAAAATCGATTGGTATAAAAATGATGCTTGATGTCCTTCACCGAAGCAGGTTACAATTTCCTGGGATGGGTATTGGCTTTTTAAAACGATTGATGGATGAGGCAATTACCCATTGTAGAGAACGGTACGTGGGAGGGCAAAGTTTGTTTAATTATGATCAGGTTAAAAAGCGACTAAACAGGTTGCAATCTTCATTTACGATCTGTTCTGCCATGTGTGCATTTACGAGTCAAAATGTCCCGTTAACAAAGGATGTTTCGAATATGGATTTAACTGCAAATGCGATCAAAACCTATACTACGGATTTGATGCAGCAGGCAGCACAGTCGCTATTGCAATTAACTGGAGCTAAAGGATACCGGTTGGATCATATTGCTGGTCGGGCGCTCATTGATAGTCGTCCATTTCAAATTTTTGAAGGATCCAATGATATTTTATATCAACAGATTTCGGAATCAGTGCTTAAAAATATGCGTAAACTTAAGCTTAAAAACTTGCACACGTTTTTAAGTGATTACAAGCTCACAGAAAGAGCTGCAGATTATTTTTCTGAAGTACTTAATTTTAAAATTGATCACACTTTAGCCCAAGATCGCTTAGTTGAGCTCGGACAAATTATAAGCCGAGTTATTTCGCTTGAATTTACATTACGCCTTGGGGATAAAGGTTTTAATAAGGATTTGATTAATAATACGATAGCGGTTCTTCGTAACGATGTTGAACGGATGGTTGTCTCTTTTACCAACGAAAAAACTCCTGAAGTGGTTGAACATTATGAAGAATCGAGCTCTTGGTTGAAATCTATTTTGCCCCAACACGCTCACAGCTAAAAATAGCTTTGTAATCAATACAAATGCTATGGACAAAATTATTGTATTAACCGGTGCGGGGATGAGTGCTGATAGTGGGCTCAAGACGTTTCGTGACTCGGATGGTTTGTGGGAAGGGCATGATGTTCAAGAAGTGGCTACTCCACAAGCATGGGAGCGTGATAAAGAGTTAGTACTCGAATTTTACAATCAACGTCGCAGGCAGGCACATTCTGTTGAACCCAATGCTGGGCATAAAGCATTGGCCCAGTTAGAGGAGGCGTTCGATGTTACAATTATCACCCAAAATGTTGATGATCTACATGAGCGAGCCGGTGCCTCAGATGTGATTCATTTGCATGGAGAGCTATCTAAAGTTCGAAGTGAAGATGATCCATCGTTAATCTATGATATTGGTGGGGATTCTATTGAACTTGGAGACACAGCGGAAGATGGAGCTCAGCTTCGTCCACATGTTGTATGGTTTGGGGAACCCGTTCCTAATATCTCAAAGGCATCTAAAGTTGTTCCCAAAGCAGATATCTTGATTGTGGTTGGAACGTCTCTTGTAGTGTATCCGGCTGCAGGTTTAGTTGACTTAGTGGATCAAGATATCCCCAAATACATCATTGATCCTGCCACGCCAGAACTTAGAACCTTAGAAGGATGGAAACACATTCAGGAGCCAGCAGCCAAGGGCGCTCCAAGACTCGTACAAGAATTATTAGAAAATTAGATAAACAATTTTCAAAAAGGCATTATTATGAGTGACTATAAAGCAAGCAAAGAAGAGAAAGAAGTATTAGAAAATTATCTATTACAGTTTTTAAACCTTGAGAAGCGTTTTCCATTACTCCCAGGTATTAAAAATGAGGAAGCGATAGCCGGGCTAATGGGATTGGAAACCGATGAGTTAAAAGAGCTTCGCGATCGTTTTTCTTCTAATGCCAAGGAAGCAGCTATAGAATTGCTGGAAGATGGCGAAGTTTCTGAATGGATCCATGAACTTCCTTTTGAGGAGGGAGATACTATTGTAGCCATCGGCGATTCCCTGACAGATGATCTGCAGAGCTGGTTTAACATTTTTGAGCAGGTATTGACCATTGGACTGGAAGATGCCGATCTGACATTTGTTAATAGTGGTGTTTCTTATGATACCTCTACGGATGCGTTGAAACGGTTAAATCGTGATGTGTTAGATCATGATCCTGATTGGGTGATTGTAGCATTAGGGACTTTTGATGCCCAGCGTTTACATGTTTCTCCTGACCGAACGCTTGTTTCGCTGGCTGATTACTGGGAAAACTTGAATACAATTGAGACTGTAGTTAATGATGTGACGGATAACCCACTTATTTGGTTGAGTCCACCTCCCGTAATTCCAGAAATGTTGCAGCAGATGCGACTATTTCACTTTGATCTCTCGGAAGAAGATTTAAGCCAATACCGGGAGATTTTAACTGGAAAGAAAGGATATATTGTTGATCCTCTTGGAGAGCGGATGATGGATCCGGATGACAGCGTAGAAGAGCAGGAGGAAGAAAAACCGGGACCAGCAGCATGGAATTATTTGAGTGATGGGTTGCATCCATCTCTTTCCGGGCATTCTAATACAGCCAAAGAGCTTATTCGTTATCTTGCATTGGCTAAAGAACCTGAAGAAGGAGCACAATTCGATACCCCAGAAGATTATGAGGGAACAGAAGAAGACTAATTAGAGATTTACCTGCAGCTCTACCACATTTATGGCAGGTTGGTAGCTTTTTTGGAACTTGTTAGCTGAGAGTTCTTTCTGTTCAATAATTTGGGGATTTATGAGACCCACTTCAACAGATTTATGGGCATTGCTGTAAGAAATAACACCTCCTACAGAATGGCTGGAACGCCTTAATGAAGCCCGAAGATTGGCAGGCCGTTGCGAAAGTACAAAAGCATCAAAAAGACCAAAGCCAAATCCCAGCCAAGCACCAGTGCCAGCTCCATATTGCAATCCTTTTGCAATACGTTCTTTGGCAATAAGTGTAATAGAGCTGCCCACTACCATGCCACCGGCAGCACCATAAATGGTATCAAGCAGAACAAGTATTGAGCGATTGGTGCCGTCATTGAAGGTGCCGGAAATATAAAATTGTTGCCCTTGACTCACTTGAGACATATCGTAAGCTCCCATTCCAATTCCAACCAAGGTTCCGGTTCCTAGCCCAACTTCTACTGGACGGTATTCATTAGAGTTTTGGAGTGCCATGGTTGCACCACCCAAGAGTACCCCATTCATAGCTCCATTAAGCGTGCTGCTACCCAAAAGCTCAATAGATTGTGCTTGAAGTACGTTGTTGGATATCTGAATACCGAAGGCAATAACCAGTAATAGCACTAAATGTTTTTTCACGGCTCTTGATTTCTATCTGATTAAAATTACGGGGTAATGTAGAAAATATAGAGTAAGAATCCCACTTATCACTATTCGGGGTCTTCCAGCGCAACAGGGAGTATTCTTCCATTGTAAAATGCGCTTGCTTCGACTGCAAACTTAGCGATGTAGCTGCCCATATCGCTTGCGGAGAGAGGAGCTTCAATGCCAGGAAAGGCCTCTTCCAGCATCTCTGTTTGTACAGCTCCAAGACACAATGCATTGGCTTTAATATTTTTATCTGATAATTCAACAGCGAGACATTCAGTTAAAATACTTAATGCTCCTTTCGATACGCTATAAGCAGCAAGACCGGGAAACTTGGTACTTCCTTGGAAACCGCCCATGCTACTAATATTTACAATATGAGCATCACGATTAAATTGGGGCAATAACTCTTTGGTAATGTGAATAGCACTAATCAAATTGCTTTCAATCTGGGAGCGCCAGTCATCAAGTGTTAAGTCTTTGAACGATTTATTGATAAGTGCACCGGCATTGTTGATCAATATATCAACACCAGAAAAATCATTCACTAAGTTAACAAGAGTACCAACGGCGTTCTGATCAGTAAGATCAGTCGGTATTGCAGTGATATTTTCTGAGGTATTTGCTAATTCCTGAAGCGGTTGTTTTGATCGTGCAACAGCAATAGTATGGTAACCATCTTGAGCAAGGTTTTTAGAAATTTCACGACCAATTCCCCGGCTTGCACCGGTAACAATTGCAACTTGTGACATAGGATAAAGTTATTTTTTGAATGAAGGTACAAATCCCAACGAGACCTTACAAAGGGTAATGATTTTTTAAAAGTTTTGCGCTGCTTAGCGTTGTTAAAGTGGCCTAATTTATTCATATTTATAGCCGAATTTGCGACTGTAAAATCTTTGTATTAATTCTAATTGACAGGTTTTTATTAAGGTAATTATGGCTGATTCGAACCAACGTCCCTTGGTGCCGTTTAATATTCGAGATTTATCTCCATATGTGGCAGGTAAAACAATTGCCGAGGTGGAAAAAGAGTATCAGCCACCGCAAATATCAAAGTTAGCTTCTAATGAAAATCGATTAGGATGCAGCTCAAATGTTAAGCACGAAGTGGTGAAGGCAATGCAGGAGATTCAGGATTATCCCGATCCTATAGCTCGTCAGCTGCGAGATGTATTGGCCGATTTAAATAACGTTAATCCTGAAAATATAATGATTGCGGCTGGATCTGAGAGCGTTATTGCCAATTTATGTCGTACCTTTTTTCTAAATAATGAAGAAACCATAACTGCCGACGCTACGTTCGTCGGTTTTTTTGTTCAAGCAAATATTCGGGGGGTCTCGGTAAAGAAAGTACCGGTCACCGAAGATTATCGGTTTGATTTGGATGCGATGGCCGAAGCGATTACGAATCGTACCAAGATGGTATATATTGCCAATCCCAATAATCCAACGGGAACGTATATTACGGATTCGGAATTTGAACGATTTATGCGAAAAGTGCCTGATGATGTATTGGTAATTATGGATGAGGCCTATTTTGAATATGCTAAAGAAGTGTCCGACTATCCTCATTCGTTAGACTATGGCTATGACAATGTGATAACGCTACGTACCTTCTCGAAGGCTTATGGGCTGGCGGGTTTTCGGATTGGTTATGCTATTGCTTCCGAAGATATTATTGCCAATATGATGAAAACGAAACTTACCTTTGAGCCAACAACTCCAGCTCAAGCAGCGGCTTTGGCGGCCTTGGGCGATCAGCGTTTTCTCAAGAAAAGCAAGGATGTGGTTGAAAAAGGTAAGAAACGCCTCTACAAATTTTTTGAGAAGCACCATGTTGATTATGTGCCGTCTATTTCGAATTCTGTGTTGATGGTTTTATCCACCGAAAAGCAAGCTACGGATTTTACACAGGCTATGCTCCAAGAAGGAGTGATCTTGCGACAGACAAACGCTTTTGGGTTGCCAAATTGTGTTCGGATCACAGTCGGGCGTAAAAAGGAGATGGAGCATTTTGAACATAGTTTTGAGAAGGTAAAGAATTCACTGGAATTTTAAAGCAAGACCAAAGATCTGCGATTTATGTCCACCGAGAAAAAAGAAATGCCCGAAGTAATTTCATCCATTGATTGGAAGTGGCTGGCTAAACTCATGCTTACCTCCCGGGCTATGGATGATAAAGAGGAAAACGAGTTAGTTCCGAATAAAGATGTCTTGTACCAGTTTTCGGCACGGGGACATGAGCTCGGTCAAATATTATTAGGATCGCAATTAACACATCAACACGATGCGGCCAGTGCCTATTATCGATCACGACCACTTATGCTTTCATTGGGATTAAGTTTAGAAGATGCCATGGCTGCTCCCATGGGTAAGTCCGGGGGATATAGCGATGGCCGCGATATTGGAGTAGTGTGCAATAAACCGGGTCTCGATGGTCCAACCGTATTGCCAATGGCCGGTGACGTGGGATCGCAATATACTCCAGCTATCGGATGGGCGCAGGGCATCCAATATCATCAAAATGAGCTTGAGGAAGGAGAGTATGACCGGGCGATCTCAGTTGTATTGGGGGGCGAAGGTTCGGTAGCGACTAATGGATTCTGGTCGGCATTGACGATTGCCACAACCCAGGATTTACCCGTACTATTTTATGTTGAAGATAATGGGTACGGTATTTCTGTGCCGGGAGAATTTCAGACCCCGGGAGGAAATATTGCTAATAATCTGTACTCCTTTAAAAATATTCGCATTTTTGATGGAGATGGAACCGACCCGGTTGAGGCTGCTGATCTTATTAATCAGTCTGTAAATTATGTTCGTGACCGAAAGGGACCAGCATTGATACATCTCACTATGCCTCGGTTAAACGGGCACTCTTATCAGGATAATCAAGCCTATAAACCGGAGGAGTTGATTCAAGAGGAGCAGCAAAATGATCCGCTCGATTCACTTAAATCATTTTTGGTGCCTGACCGGTTTTCGGATGATGACTGGAATGAGTTTAAAGATAACGCTGAACAGGATATTGAAGAAGCTAGTGAAGCAGCGTTATCTCGTCCTGCGCCTGATGCTACAACGACAAAACGATACGCTTTTGCTGAAAAAAAGGAGGATGGCAGCTTAGACACACAACTGGTAGGTGGGTTAGCGCCTTCGAAGCATACCTTTCCGGAAAGTTCAGAAGCGCCTGAACCCGAAAAGCAACGTATTAATATTGTTGAAGCTATTCGCAGGACGCTGGACTACGAACTCGAAACCAATCCAAAGGTGATGGTTTTTGGTGAAGATGTGGGGGCCAAGGGAGGAGTTCATGCCGCAACGATGGGACTACAAACAAAGTATGGTGATGAGCGTGTTTTCGATACCAGTTTATCGGAAGAGGGAATTATAGGTCGTTCTGTGGGACTTGCGTATTCAGGACTCATGCCGGTAGCTGAAATTCAGTTTCGCAAGTATGCTGATCCTGCAACGGAACAGCTAAATAATTGTGGTACAATTCGCTGGCGCACAGCCAATCAATTTGCTGCGCCAATCGTGGTACGCATGCCCGGCGGATTTGCCAAGTGTGGAGATCCTTGGCACAGTCTCAGTAACGAGGTGTTTTTTGCTCATGCTGTAGGTTGGCAAATTGTAATGCCCAGCAATGCCCAAGATGCTGTTGGGTTACTCCGGTCTGCTATGCGTAGCAACAATCCAACCGTTTTCTTTGAACATCGCAATTTACTTGATGCGAAGTATGCACGTAAACCGTATCCCGGGGATCATTATGTAGTTCCTATTGGCAAAGCGAACATGCTACAAGAAGGAGAGGATCTTACTATTGTTACTTGGGGTGCAATGTGCGAGCAGGTAGAAAATGCTGTTAGCAAGATGGATGTATCAGCTGATATAATTGATTTAAGATCAATTATGCCGTGGGATAAACAAGCGGTGCTTGAATCCGTCCGACAAACAAATCGTTGTTTGATTGTGCATGAAGATACCCAAACGGCTGGATTTGGTGCCGAAATAAGTGCGGTGCTTTCACAAGAAGCATTTAAGTATTTAGACGCACCCATTGAACGATTAACTATGCCCGATATCCCTGTTCCATATAACGTTGGATTGATGGATTCGGTATTACCTACCTCTGATAAAATTATTGATAAAATAGAATCACTGGTGGCATTTTAAATATTAACTTTCTTAATAGCATAATTATAGCTTCTTTTTATAATAGTTGTTCGAAGTTGGTGTAGCAGCTTAGATAGAGTTTGAACTGCTTCTAAGAAGGTTTGAATAATTTTAACGGGTACTCTGTAACGGTATTTCTATTATGAAACTAAGTACCAAGCTGATAGGTAGTTTTGTAATTGTTGTCCTATTTATAGGTGGTATTGGGTTGGTATCTTCTTATTTGAATGATATAGTCAAGGATCAAGCAACAGCTGAAAGCAATAAAGCTATTCAGGAAATTACAGTAGCTGGAGAGCTGGAATTACAATTATTTCGAAGTTTGACGAGAACCCAGTATTTATTAGAAGATAGTTACCGCGAAACTCTTTCAATGAATTATGACCGGAGCAGCACTGAGAAAGAAGTACAGATTGCGGAGATTAATAAAGCTCTTGAAGGGTTTGAAGATGGTTTGGATGAGCTGCGAGGGCTTATTAAAACAAGTCCACCAGATATTTTTGCAAATTCTTTAGATACCAATGGTATCATTAATTTGATAGATAAGATAGAGCAAAGGTATCAAAATTATGCCGCTCTGTTAAGTCAATTCCAAGTCATGGGTTCTGAAAATTATGAAGATCGCAAAGAGTTTTTTACGGTCACTATTGAGCCCTATTTTCGCACTAATTTACTTCCTCTGATCGAGCGGTTTAGAAATCATATCCAGGATAGTCATCAGCAAAAAATAACCCAGTTGAGTGTTCATCTTGATCGGATTAATAATATACTCATTGGGGGGACTGTAGTTGCCCTTTTAATTGCTATTGTACTTGTATTTTATATTTATCGTTCGATTGCAAATCCCATTTCCAAAATAGCTGCGGCTGCCGAGAGTTTTGGAAAAGGCAATATGGATAGCAGAATTGATTATGATTCGAATGATGAATTAGGTCAGCTTAGTAATACCTTTGACCGGATGGCTGAGAATTTGAGTAAAACGACAGTATCGCGGGATTATGTGGATAGCATTGTTGAGGCAATGGCTGATTTGCTGATTGTAACGGATGAAGATTTTCGCATTCTGCGAGCTAATTCTTCGGTCTTGCAAATGCTTAATTGTGATGAGAGTGAACTGTTGGGCAAGTCAATTCAATCGATATTTCAAGAAATTCCCGGGGAGATATGTAATGAGCATACCGATGTACACGGCAAGACATACGCAGGGGAAATAGCTACTAATGGAGAACAAGTCATTCCTGTAAGTATCTCAAGAGGTACTATAGAAGATAAAAGTGGTAATATTGAAGGGCATGTTTTTGTGGCAAGTGATATTACGGCCCAAAAGAAAGCCCAGCAGAAAATTTCGGAATCGTTGCGTGAAAAAGAAGTGTTATTGGCCGAAATACATCACAGGGTGAAAAATAATTTGGCTGTTATATCAGGTTTATTACAGATGCAGATGTGGGAATCGGAAGATAATAGTGCACAGAGAGCCCTGCAGGAAAGTCATCTTCGGGTACAAAGTATTGCCTTGGTTCATGAAAAGTTATACCAGTCAGAGTCGTTATCATATGTAGAATTCGACCGTTATGTATCTGACTTGTTGGATGCAATCGGGGAAGTATATTCAACCGACTATGCTGATATTGAAATCCAATCACAAATAAAAGGTATTACACTTAATATCAATCAAGCAATACCGTCGGCACTTTTGATTAATGAATTGGTTATTAATGCTTTTAAATATGCATTTGATGAGGGAGAGGATGGTATTATAAAAGTATTGGTCGAACAAGAAGACAGCGATATTATGATACAAGTGAGTGATAATGGAAAAGGATTTGGTGATAAAGAAAAAGATATCGAATCGTTAGGCTTAGACCTTGTAAAAACGTTGGTAGCCCAATTAGATGGGGACTTAAATTATTCAAGTAATAATGGAGCACATATTGAGGCCTTTTTTACTGCTGAGCAACAACGTGGAGTCTGAAAACGATTAATATTTTTATAAAAAGTTTATTTTGAGGATATTACCCCGATTTACGTATTTGGGGTAGTTTTAAGGCCATTGGTAAATCCTATCAGTTTTATATTACAGTCGGTTTAATTACATGTGAGCTATGGTTATTAGAAAACTATTTATTCTATCTTTTCTATACCTATTTTTTGCAGGAAGTATGTATGCTCAGCAATATAATTTAAATACCTACTCCGTAAATAAAGGGCTCCCACATCCAAAAGTACACGAGGTGTTGCAAACATCGGATGGATTTATTTGGGCCGGTACCTATGGTGGAGGGCTTGCGAAATTTGATGGGTATGAGTTTTCGAGTTTTACAAACGATGATGGGTTAAAGGATAGCAGTGTTGAAACCCTTTATGAAGATTCTTCGGGAACGCTCTGGATAGGGACCTATAAAAGTGGGGTGGGTAAAATGGTGGCTGATTCTATTGTCTACCCATTTGATAGTACGGCTTTAAGTTATTATACCGTATTGAATATTACCGAGGTTCGGGAGAAAGGAGAGCTTTGGTTTGGGACCGAAGAGGGAGGGTTTTTTATCTATGATGGAGAGAATATTAAGCAATATACTACTGAAGATGGGTTGCTTTTCGATACTGTTTGGGATTTTTGGGAAGATAGTAATGGTGATATATGGATTGCGACGCAACGCGGTATTTCAATTTTTGATGGAGAATCATTTTCGTCTCTTTCTGAAGAGGATGGATTCCATGCCGAGAAGGCCTTTACCTTTTTGCCTCATGAAGGGAACTTATGGATTGGTACTGATAATGGTGTTTCCATATGGAATGGTAGTACGTTTTCATCAATTGAAGACGTTAATGATGCTGAGATAGGATATGTAATGGATATTGTTGTTAACTCCTCTGGGGGGGTATGGTTGGGGAGTTTGCAGAATGGAATATTCGAAATATCTGATACTACCAGTCGTCATTTAACAAGAAAAAATGGATTGAGCAGTAATGGGATTTATGATTTTCATAAAGATGATCAAGGCAATATCTGGATCGGTACTAACGAAGATGGGATTACACTATATACTGGAGATAACTTCAAGTTTTTTAGCGAGGAATCAGGTTTAGGATCGTCTTCTGTATTAAGTCTTTATCAAGACAAGAGGCAGAATACGTGGGTTGGTACTTACAAAGGAATTTATAAACATGATGGGGATGGTTCATTCAGTCATTTAGCATTCCCTGATGAGTACGATGAGCTCGGGACAATTTGGGATATAGCTTCATTTAGTAATGGCAATATGCTTTTTTTAATGCCCAATGATGCCATTTATAAATATGACGGGAATGAGTTTCAGAATTTTTCAAAGAGAAACGGTTTTGATTACTGGTTTACTTATGATCTCTATATTGATCAAAATGATGGCCTTTGGGTTGGAACCAACGAAGGTCTTTTTAATTATAGAGACGGGCAGTTAGAACATTATACTATCGAGGATGGTCTTGGAGGCAATGTTATTTTGCATATCTATCAGCAGGGAGATAACTATTGGTTGGGTACTCGAGATGGATTAAGCAAGTTCGATGGTTCAACATTCGTAAATTATATGCCCGATGATGGTTTAGCACATAAAGAGGTAACATATATCACATCTGATGGGGCCGGGGATTTATGGGTAGGAACAGCTGGTGGAGTTAGTCATGTTGAGTTGGACGATGATGATAATATTCAAAACATAACCAACTTTGGAAAAGAGGATGGATTAGTTTTAACCACTACGCAGTTTTTATGGTTTGATCGATTAGGAAATTTGTGGCAGGGTACCAATGGGGGAATTCATAAGTTCCATGTACCAACCTATCGTGAAGAGGGCAGAATGGAAATTGCGCATTATCGATTGTCAAATCAGGGTATTGGTGTTGAAACCAACCACAAAGCAGTTTTACCAATAGATAGTTCTACTGTTTGGTTTGGCACTATGAATGGGATTCTGGAAGTTGATACAGAAGATTTGCATCAACCGGATTTAGCATTGCCTGTTTATTTTACTAAGATCGAAAAAAACTCAAATCGTATCGAAAAGAGCTCAGCGATAAGTGATTTTTCTTATCAGTTTGGTCGTCCTTTGTATGAGAATATTGAATTTTCATATGGACAAGATACGTATGGTTTTGAGTTTTCAGCCTTGGCATTTGGAGATTATGGAGACATTACATATCGATATAAGTTAGAAGGATTTGAAGAAAAATGGTCAGAACCATCGGTGATCAATAAAGCAACATATACGAGCTTAGCCCCTGGAAATTATAAACTCATTGTGCAGGCAAGAATAGGAGAGGCAAGTTGGGAGAATAATCAAGCAAGTATTGCATTTTCTATTGCTCCTCCATTTTGGCGCGCCTACTGGTTTTATGCTTTGGTGGCTTCGTCAATAGTAGTATTAATTTATGGATATATTCAATTTAGAGTTAATAAACTCGAAAAACGGGAGCTGGAAAAAAGAGTCGATCGACAGACCGAGCATTTAACCAAAGCCCTTGAAGAAAAGGAGGTATTAATAAAGGAGATACACCACCGGGTAAAGAATAATCTGGCCGTAATTTCAGGATTGCTTGAGTTGCAGATGGGGCATGCCGAAAATAATTTTGTAAGTCGGGTGCTTTCCGAAAGCCAGCGGCGTGTGCAGTCGATTTCAATGATCCATGAAAAACTGTATCAAAACGAACATTTGGCTGAAATCGATTTTGAAAAATATGTAAAAGAACTTGTCGATATTGTAGCCTATTCATTCAGTAATCCCAGTAAAGATATTTCGGTAAATATCGATATTGATAATTTTAAATTAGGTGTTGATCAGGGTATTCCTTGCGGACTTATACTCAATGAGGTAGTTAGTAATGCTTTTGAACATGCTTTTATCAATCAAGACTCGGGAACCATTAATATTTCTATCTCACTCATTGGGGATAAGATGTTACGGCTTACTGTTTCTGATGACGGTACAGGTTTGCCCAAAGATTTTCGAGATAAAGAACAGGAGAGTCTGGGTCTTACTCTTGTTGAGACATTAGGAGCACAGCTCATGGGAACGATAGATTGGAAAAATACTGAGCAAGGATCATTATTTGTGTTGGAATTCGAAAAAGAGCAACCATCAATAGATCTTCCGGCCTGATTATTTAGTGATGTCCTGGGAGGATTTAAATCTCTTGCCTTCAATTTATTGATTTACATATTGATTTTCTGTTTTATGTGATAGAAGGGCCTCATCTACAGGACAAGAAATTACATCTAATGTATATTAAACAATTATGCTTCGGCTGTATATGCCTACTATTTCTTCCTTTGTTAGGGTACAGTCAACATTATAACTTTAAGACCTATTCTGTTGATAAGGGATTACCACAATCACAAGTCCATGATATCGTACAAACACAGGATGGATATATCTGGATGGCCACCTATGGTGGAGGGCTGGCTCGTTTTAATGGCAATTCATTCACAACCTATACCAGAGAGGATGGATTAAAGAATGACCTTGTTGAAGAATTATTCGTTGATTCGAAAGATGATTTATGGGTTGCCACCGATGGAGGGGGAGTGGCTAAATTTGAGGGCGATAGTTTAGTATATCCAATAAAAAATGATTCGCTGAATTCTTATGCTGTAACAACTATTGAAGAATCCAGGGATGGAGGTATATGGTTTGGTACATATAAGGGAGGTATTTTCGTCTTAAAAAATGAGGAGATAGTCCGATATACAACAGCAGAAGGACTTTCTTCTAACAGTGTATGGGAACTCCATGAAAAAAAGGATGGGGATATTTTAATTGCAACGGCTAACGGCATGTCGGTTTATGATGGTGAAAACTTTGCCAGTTATTATAAAAAAGATGGACTGGCAGGAAATACCATCTATAACTTTTCGGAAATAGAAAAAGACGAGATTTGGATTGCTACAAATCGTGGTATATCAGCATGGGATGGAGAAGAGTTTAATTTTGTACAGAGAGAAAATGGTCCAACCAAGAATAATTTTATTTATGAGATAATAAAGGCTGCAGACGGTACTATTTGGGCGGCAACAAGAGATAATGGACTCTTTCTGTTTGAAGATGATAGCGTGACTCAGCTCACCGAAAAAAATGGACTCAGTAGTAATTACATTTATAAATTATTTGAGGATGCTGATAATAATATTTGGGTTGGAACCGATGAAGACGGGGCAAATTTATATCGTGAGAGTGGCTTTGTTTTTTATAATGAACAAACAGGGTTATCGAATAACGAGATATTGAATGTTCACATCGATGAAGAGAATATTCTTTGGATGGGAACAACCAGTGGGATTGCGTCTTTTGATGGAGAAATTTTCAAAGATTATGAGTTGCCTGGGATGTTTGATAATAACCATATCTGGAATATTACCAGCTTACCTAATGGTAATAAGCTCGTTGCAATGCCAGATAGTACGTTAAAAGAATTCGATGGAAATACATTCAATGATTTTTCTGCTGAGTACGGATTAGAAAAATTATTTATTTATGATTTGTTGATTGACCGATCTAATCTATTATGGCTTAGCACGGATAGTGGTCTTTATAGCGTTAATCTAAATAGCCACGAAGTTGAACATTTTTCTGAAAATGATGGCTTGGCTAATACGAGAGTATTTCATGTTTATGAGGATAGTAATGGACGAAAATGGATTGGTACCTACTATGGGTTAAGTATACTTCAGGACGGGGATTTCACTTCTCTCAACATTGATGATGGGTTGCTCCATAGCCAAGTAAACTATATCACCGAAGACAATAAGGGGAATATCTGGATTGGTACTCGAGGAGGAGTTTCGGTGTTAAAAGGCGTTGTAAATAATGAACCCACAGAAATTAAAAACTTTACCAAGGACGATGGGATGGTTCTTTTAAATACCCACTTCTTATGGTTCGATGAGCAGGGTTATCTTTGGCAGGGAACTAATGGCGGGCTCCAAAGATTAGATGTGCCATCATATTATGAGACCGACTCAATGCGTGTTACTCATTATCCCCTGACAGATGAAGGAATTGGCATGGAATTTAACTTTCAGTCGCTGGCTGCTTCCAGTAAAAAGCATGCCTGGATGGGAGGTATGAAGGGGGTAGTGTCTATTACGCCAGAAAATATGGAGGAAATATCAATTACAGATTTGAATATCACGGATATTAAGGCGAACAGTTCACGTGTAGACTGGTCGCAATATAGTGAGGAGCTAGACTATCAAAATGGAACACTTGATTTTCCTTCTATTGAATTCTCTTCAGACAAAAATATTTTCGAGTTTACATATCATGGTATCTCATTTACTACGCCAGATAATGTAACGTACCGCTATAAACTTGAAGGCTTTAATGAAGAATGGTTGCCTGAAACCCAGGATAACTCGGCAGTCTTTACAAATTTAGATCCGGGTAATTATACCTTTGTTGTTCAAGCCAGAAATAGTAACTCTCAATGGAAAAATAATCAAACAAGTTACAGCTTCTCTATTGCAGCTCCGTTTTGGCGCACCTACTGGTTTTATGCCTTGATAGCTTGTTCGGTTACCGTACTTATTTATGGGTATATACAATTTCGAGTTAACAAGCTTGAAAACCGAGAGCTTCAAAAAAGAGTAGACCAACAAACAGAGCATCTGATGAAGGCCTTGGAGGAAAAAGAAGTATTAATTAAGGAGATTCACCACCGGGTTAAAAACAATTTGGCGGTAATTTCGGGCTTGCTTGAATTGCAGATGGACCAAGCAGACAATGGATTTGTCAACCGTGTACTCTCCGAAAGTCAGCGCCGGGTGCAATCGATATCGATGATCCACGAAAAGTTGTATCAAAATGAACGTCTTGCTGAAATAAACTTTGAAAGATATGTGCGTGAGCTGATTGAAATTATAACCTATTCTTTCAGTTATCCCGATAAAGACATCAATGTGAACTTCAATATCGACGATTTTAAACTTGGTATTGATCAGGGGATCCCATGCGGGTTGATATTGAACGAGGTGATAAGTAATTCATTTGAACACGCATTTACCCAGCAGGATGCCGGGAAGATTGATATTACTATTAATTATACAGGCTCAAACATTGAGGTAATGGTAGAAGATAACGGTAAGGGCCTGCCCGAAAATTTTGAAACTCAAGAACGAGAGAGCCTGGGAATTACTCTTATTGATACATTAAGTCAGCAATTACAAGGCTCCTATACACTACGCGATACAGGTAAGGGCACGTTTTTTAAATTGATGTTTGAAAAAGAAGAAACGGTTGTTGATATCCCGACGTAAGCAGGTCAATAGATTGCTTCTCTTTGTTTTATAAAGCTTTTTTTAGGTTATTAATATTGGATGTGCTTTGTAAAGCGGGTTTTTGTAATTAAATCATAGGGTGATGGGGATTAAAAGAGGGTGGGCTATCCATTTGTTGTTGCTTCTTCTACCACTTATGGGATATGGACAGCGGTACGATTTTAAAAGGATATCGGTTAACGAGGGGTTACCACATGGAGAAGTGCATGATATCCATCAAAGCGAAGATCGTTTTATCTGGATTGCTACTAATGGCGGAGGGCTCGTCCGCTATGATGGCCATAACTTTAAGACTTATACCAGCCAAAATGGACTACGAAGTAATACCATTCACCGTATTTTTGAGGATTCAAAAGAAAATCTTTGGATAGCGAATGAACCCGGCGGAGTTGTTACATTCCAAGCCGATAGTTTAGTTGATCCCTTTTCTGGTTCCTCCTTGTCCGACTTTGAAGTATGGGCTATGGAAGAGTTTGATACCGGCGAAATTTGGTTTGGCACATTCCAGGGCGGAATATTCATATGGGATGGCAATGATTTTCGCAGACTAACGACTGAGGATGGATTGCCAAGTAACTCTGTTTGGGATATCTATAAAAGTTCATCAGGTGATATTTGGGTAAGTACCGAAGAGGGGATTGCAGTCTTCGATGGCGGAGAAATAACTACTTATACTACTGACGACGGACTTGCCGGCAACAGGGTATATCGCGTCATTGAAGATCAGCAGGGTACATTCTGGATGGCTACAAATAATGGTATTTCAACTTGGGATGGCGCCCGTTTTACTGCTATTACTGAAATAAATGGCACTTCTCTGGATTATATATTTGATGTGCGCCAAGCTGCAGATGGAGATATCTGGATCGGTACTGAAACCAAGGGAATATTTATCTATGATGGGAGCGGGTATACCCATTTAACACGTAAAAATGGGTTGAGCAGTAATTACGTATACCTGCTTTATGAGGATCGGGATCACAATATGTGGATTGGGACTAACGAAAATGGCATTAGTTTGTACAAAGGAGATGCCTTTAGATTTTATGATGAAGATTTTGGGCTGAACTCAAATGCCGTATTGAGCCTCTTTTTTGATCACAATAATACCCTTTGGATAGGTACACAAGAAGGAATACAATCGTTTGATGGAAAACGATTAACATCTTATTCATTGCCAAAACCGTACGAAAATAATTACATCCGGGAGATAGCGCAGCTACCTGATGGGGATCTCTTAATTGTTATGCCTGGTAATGAGCTCATGGGGTTTGACGGTAACCAATTTTATGATTTCGCCTCTGATTATGAGGGTTCGTTTATTTCTGATGTAAGTATCGATAATAACGATCGAATATGGATTGGAACTGATGAGGGATTATATATCCTGGATGACGATACCCTTACTACTTATACAGCTGAAGATGGATTGCCTGGTAATGTAATACAGCATATTAACCAAGTTGCTGATACAGTATACTATATTAGCACTACAAGTGGATTAAGTGTTTTTAATGGACGGGGATTTAACAACATCACCGTTGAGGATGGATTAAATAATAATTCAGTAAATTATGCGGTAAAAGGGGCAGATAAAAATATTTGGGTTGGGACCAGTGGGGGTGTTTCTGTTTTACAACCTGAGAATCAATCAGAGGATTATAGCGTCAAGAATTTTGGTCGACAAGAGGGCATGAAATTGGTTGCCACGCATTTTTTGTGGTTTGATAAGCAGGGGTATTTGTGGCAGGGTACAAATGGTGGACTCAACAGGCTAAATGTACCCAGGTACAATAAAACTCAAAGTATGAGTTTGGTCCGATATGGACTTAGTGGAAAAGAGTTAGGTGTTGAGTTTAACCCCAATGCCATAGCGGTAGATAGTGCAGGTAATGCATGGTTCGGAAGTATGAATGGAGCACTAAAGTTAGATGTAGATAAGCTAACGTATCCGCAAAAAGCTCCTATACCCAATATTACGAGGATTGAGCATAATGGTAAGGTTATTGATTGGAACAATTATACTGAGCAGTTGAACTATTCTAATGGTCAGCTGGAGTACCCTTCCGTTACTTTTCCTCATGGTGAGCATTCCTATACATTTTATTTTTCCGGTATAAATTATATGAATCCCCAAAATATTAGGTATAGGTTTAAAGTAGAAGGATTCGAAGAGGAGTGGATGCCTATGACTTCGGCAAATACTGCTACTTATACAAATTTAGAGCCCGGTGACTATACTTTTAAAGTTCAGGCTTTGCAAGGGGCAGAGGGAGACAAATCGGATCTTTTAACAGCTTCATATTCATTTTCAGTGGCATATCCATTTTGGCAACGATCATGGTTTATCGGACTTATGGTTGTTGCTTTAGTCGGGATGATCTATGGATATATCAGAGTTAGACTTGGTATGCTTGAAAAGAAGCGCCTTAAAACATTGGTAGACGAGCAGACGAAAGATCTACAAGAGGCACTCGAAGAAAAGGAAGTTTTAATCAAAGAGATACATCACCGTGTCAAAAATAACTTGGCGGTAATTTCGGGATTGCTTGAGCTACAAATGGGGCATGCCGATAATAGATTTGCGAGCAGGGTACTTTTCGAAAGTCAGCGTCGTGTACAGTCTATCTCGATGATTCATGAAAAATTGTACCAAAATGAGCGACTGGCAGAAATTGACTTCGAGCAATATGTTCATGAGCTGGTCGAAATCATTAATTACTCGTTTAGTAGTCCGGCTAAAGATATCGAAGTCAAAATTGATATTGATGATTTTAAACTGGGTGTTGACCAAGGTATTCCATGTGGATTGATATTAAATGAGCTTGTTAGCAATGCCTATGAACATGCTTTTGTAAATCAGCAAAAGGGTACAATTGACATTGATATTCAAGAAAAAGACACCAACCGAATTATATTCAAAGTAGTGGATAACGGACAAGGGTTGCCAGAAGATTTTGATATCACGCAGAGCGAAACATTGGGACTTACGCTGGTTGAGACGTTGTGTAAACAGGTAGAGGGGACATTTAGTTTTAAAAACACCGAAAATGGAACAGAATTTATACTAAAATTTAAACGCGAAGCACCCCCAGTAAAAGTGCCTAATAAGTAGTTACATGTTGAGATAATGTTGTCGTTTTTCTTCAGGAAATTTTTCGATGGCATAACGTAGCATTGTTCGAGGCATCAGTTTGATATATTGATTTAAAAACCTTTCCTCTACATTTATGTCGCGTTTGCCGACTTCCCGAAGCATCCAGCCCACTGCTTTGTGGATAAGATCGTGTTCGTCATTCAGTAGTAGCTTGGCAATGTTCAGCGTATCCTCAAAATCATCATTCTTAATGAAATGAAAAGTACTTATTATGGCAATCCGGCGCTCCCATAGATTCTCGGATTTGGCCAGCTGATACAAAATTGATCGGTCGTTATCCGAGAGATATGTACCTACAATATGTTCGGCCGAAGTATCAACCAAATCCCAGTTATTAATATACTTTAAGTTTGAAAGATATAACTCAAAAATTTCTTTCTTTACTTTGGAATTTGCTTTTTTAGCTCTGTTGACCAGAATAATAAGCGCACAGAGACACTCTTCATGATAATCAGAGTGAAGTAGGAGTTCGGTTTCCCCCAGCGAAAGTTGCTTAAACCTCTGGGCAACCTTCCGAATGTTGGGCACGCGGATCCCCAGAAATTTATCGTCTTCACCGTATTCTCCGGGACCAGTTTTAAAGAATCGCTGTGAATGCTCCGCGATTTCGGGATCAGCAATTTCACGCAGAGCTTCCTGAACTTCTGTACAATCCATTTTAAATAATCAGGAATTTTTGAACTCCTCAATAAAGTTTTTGGTGAAGTCTGATAGCACTAATCGTCCACTAATTTCTGCTCGTTCTTCCAGCAGTTCATCCCAGTCTTCAGTCCCTTTCCAGAGTACTTTTTTGAGTTCTTTCATCGCATCAGGACTATAATTTGAGAGCTGCTTCGCCAGTGAATCCACTTTTTCATCCAGATCAAAGTGATTTTCACAGATCTTTGAAAACAACCCATTTTCACGTGCCCATTCTGCACTGTTCCAGCTCGAGGCATCGACAGAAAGTGTGCTAAATGCTGAAGTTCCCACCTTTCGCTCGACTGCGGGACCAACTACAAAAGGACCAATACCCAAGGCTAACTCACTTAGTTTAATAGCTGCAGATTCGTGCGCTATAGTGTAATCTCCTGCAGATGCAATACCTACGCCACCACCTACCGTTTTGCCTTGCACGCGGACGATTATCAGTTTTGGACACTGACGCATGGCATTTAGAACCAGCGCAAAACCCATAAAAAAGTGTTTGCCTTCTTCATAGTCATCGATGGCAATGAGCTCGTCAAACGACGCCCCAGCACAAAATGCGCCATCACCGCGACTTTTAAGTACAAGCACATGGGCTTCGGAATTATTGCCCATATCGGTGATAGTGTCAGCTAAATCCCGGAGCATTTGTCCCGGTAGAGAATTCCCCTTGGGATGATAAAATTCAATCGTTCCGATGTTATTTTCAATGTTGGTCGTAATTTCTCCGTTCTGACTCATTAATTTACTTTTGTAGTTTTAAAATTAAATAATGCTGGTACCGAGCAATCAGCAGTCAGCTTTTAGCTAAAATTATTCTGATTGTTGATAACTGACAGCTGTTTTTATCCCTCCTCAAAAATATCCATATCCAGCACTTCGCGACGTTTGATGAGTGTCAAGATCGTATATTCGGCTACCAGCTCGTTATCTTGATTTGTGACTTCCACATCCCAATAGATAATCCCAAACGGGAATTTATCCTTGGCTTTTTTCTGTCGGACTTTTTTACTCTTAACAATGAGTTTCGCCTGGATGGTATCACCGGGAGCAACCGGGGCAACAAATCGAAGATTCTCTAATCCATAGTTTAGGATTACAGGCCCTTCATCAGGATGTACAAACAGTCCCGCCGCACGGGAAAGTACAAAGTATCCATGGGCAACAACTTTACCGAATAGCGAACGTTCAGCTGCCTCGGGATCGGTATGTGCATAGAATTCATCACCGGATAAATCCGCAAATCGTTCAATATCTTCTTCCGTTACCGTATGTGTGTCGGTAGTTCGGGCTTCTCCCACTTCCAAGTCTTCAAAATACTGTTGAAAGGGATGGGGATCTGTTTCTTTCGTTTCGGCCCCTTTAATATATTGGTTCGTAATGTTAGTCAGCGTCGTTGGGGATCCCTGCAGAGCCACACGCTGCATGTTGTGGATGACAGCCCGAGCTCCCCCCAGCTCTTCGCCACCACCTGCATGTCCCGGCCCGCCGTGCACCATGTGTGGCATAGGAGATCCATGTCCCGTAGACTCTTCAGCAGAGTCGCGATTGATAACCATAAAACGTCCATGATAGGGCGCACAGCCCAGCGTAATTTTTCGAGCAATATCGTCATCTGCTGTAAAGAGAGAACCCACCAGCGAACCATCTGCTTTGTTGGCCAGTTCAATGGCTTCTTCATTTGATTTGTATGGCATCACCGTGGTCATGGGACCAAAGGCCTCTACTTTGTGTACGTCATCCATTTCCAATGGTTTGTGACAAAGCAACACTTTTGGACCGGTGAATGCACCTTTGTGCTGACCATTGCCATTACTGTACACCGATTCTGTTGTTTCCAAAAGGGATGAAACTTGTTCCTGAAAGCGATCTGCTTGCAGTGTACTGGCCAGCGGACCCATCCGCGTTTCTTTCTTTGCAGGGTCGCCAACGGTCGTTTTGTTAAGTCGTTTTTTGAGTGCTTCTACGACATCATCAACACGTTTTTTGGGGACGATTGTCCGCCGAATAGCCGTACATTTTTGCCCCGTCTTTACCGTCATTTCATTAGCAACCTCCTTTACAAAGAGATCAAACTCTTCCATGTCGGGCGTAACATCAGCACCCAGAATAGAGCAATTCAGCGAATCGGCTTCGAGGTTAAACCGTACGTTATTAGCGACAATATTAGGATGGGATTTTAGCTTTTGTCCCGTAGCTGCCGACCCTGTAAAAGAAACCGAATCTTGACTGTTAAGATGATCAAGCAAGTCGCCCGGCACATCGGCGGCAATAAACTGGATGGCGCCCTCGGGAAGTAAGTTCGATTCCAGCATATCCTCAAAAACTTTATAAGCCAGATATGAGCCAACAGGAGAGGGTTTGATAATGGCCGGCATCCCAGAAATAATACATGGAGCCAGCTTCTCTAACATCCCCCAAACAGGAAAGTTAAAGGCGTTGATATGCACGGCTACCCCATGACGCGGCACGCAGATATGTTGTCCTACAAATGTTCCTTCGCGTGATAGCCGCTCGTGGCTGCCTTCCACGTGGTAGGGGAGGTCGGATAGCTCAATACGTGACTTACTGGATAGCGTAAACATGCTGCCGATGCCCCCTTCGATATCGATCCAGGAATCTTGTCGTGTGGCACCAGTATGCGTAGATAATTCGTAATAATTTTCCTTCCGCTCCATCAGGTACTGAGCCAGAAACTTGATCTTGAACGCCCGTTCGTGAATGGACATGGCGCGGAGTTTCGGTCCGGCTTGCTGACGAGCATATTCGCAGGCGCCTTTGTAATCCAGATTAGCTTCAAGCATCTGTGCCACTGGTTCTCCGGTCACCGCGCTGATGAGGTCTTTTTCTTTGCCTTTGTTAACCCATTCCCCTTTGATGTAACTTCGAACTTTCATGTTGAATTCTTTTGGGCCGCGGATTTTCACAGATTATAACTAATCAAAATTGATGTAAGCCTGTGAAAATCTGTGGCTGATTATCTTTTGGTGAACAAATATAGAAGTTTAAACTAAATGGACAACCATATATTTCTTAGCAGAATTAGCAAGACTTCCATTAAGAAAATAATGGGAAATGTAGGTAATCCAAATAGGAAAGAGCAGGGCGGTATTATCTTCAAAGAACCGCAGCTTCCTTATTATATTTATTTCGATATTCGATGGGAGTTAGTCCCGTAATTCTTCGGAATAAATTGCGAAACGATTTCGTGTCGGAGTATCCAACATCGTACATCACCTCCGTGACATTTTTTTTACTAATCTCGAGATCTTTTTTGGCCGCTTCCACCTTAACCCGCTGAACATATTCAGTGACGGTATTAGAGGTTGCTTTCTTGAAACGGCGTTCGAGTGTACGTCGACTTACCGCCAGTTTTTTGGCTAAATCATCTACTCGAATGGTTTCCTCATAATTATTCTCGATATATTGTTGAGCCTCAATTACCTTTTGATCTTCGTGTTCTTTCTGTCCCTCAAAAATAATAAAGGGCGATTGACTATCTCGGTCTATATCGATAGAAAATGCTTTGGAAGCCAGGATAGCAATCTCGCGGCCGGCATGTTTTTCAATCAGATGCAGTAGTAGATTCAGGAAGGCATATGCTCCGCCACTGGTATAAATACCGTCCTCTTCAGTCATAATTTTCTCATTTACCAGGTTCACTTCGGGATATCTTTGCCTAAAGTTCTCGGCATGCATCCAGTGGGTAGCACATTGTTTGCCATTCAGCAAACCAGTTTCTGCTAAAAAGAATGCCCCTACGCAAAAGCTGACCACTTCTGCGCCTTTCTTATACTGTTCGATAATCCAGGGAGCAAACTCTTTATTACGTTCAAATCCCGTTTCTGGATCATCATGGATGGCAGGAATAATGATCAAGTCAGTTTTGGCGACATCTTCTACCAAGCAATCGGGACTAACAACAAAGAGTCCCGTTGATTGCCGGGTTTCTTTTTCCAATCCAACCAGATGGACATCAAAGACGGGTTGGTTTCCTTTTTCGGCTGCCATTCCATTGACTCGATTTAGAATCTGATGAGTGCCCCCGATATTTACGACACTGGTGTGCCCGCGCGGTATAAGTATAGATACATGTTTCATGGTCTGCTCCTTCTGTTAAGTCTATGTTATGATTGATCGACCACGATTAGGAATATATTCCATTTTACGTAACCCAATTGTCGCAATCAACCTGTGAGAATGGCGTAATTACACCGTGCAGACTAAGTTATAAGACAGTATAATGATTTAAAGTAAAGATCATAACTTTTGAGGATGACATGAAGAAGCTATTAATAGTACAATTTGATTTGCATCACCGGTTGTATAATAACGTGTTAGATGGGTTTTCAGATGAAGAGACTAACCGGCGATTACACGGTAATAAACATATCAATCATGTAAAATACCTGGCCGGACATTTGCTTAATTCGCAATATGGATTAGCGGCGCTGGCGGGTTTACAGCCGGATATAAAATGGAATGATCTTTTTGCAGTAATGGGGCAGTCCAAAGCCAGGGATGATATTGACTATCCTGATATCGAAGAAATTAAAGCCGAGTGGAATGCCTTATACCAGCCGGTACGTAGTAACTTAGCGAAGTTAACTGGTGATGACTTGACTCGTACGCCGCCAGACCCCTTCAATCAGGTTGCAGATTCAAATGGAGAGCTTTGGGCGTTTATCAATCACCATACCGCCTATCACATCGGCCAGATTGGAATACTTCGTAGAGGTTTTGGCAAAGCTCCGATGAGTTTTAGTTGAGCAATTTTACAGGTTTCACCACAAACCGAATCACTTATAGATGTCATGAAATAAAGTTAGGAGCTCTTAAATTTATTAATTGATTAAAGAAAAGAGAGGTCAAATATGTTTAAAAATAATGCTGCCTTCAGCAGTTTTTCTGTAGATGATCTGGCAAAAGCCAACAAGTTCTATAGTCAAACGCTTGGACTCAAGGTCACTAAAGAAGAAATGGGCCACTTGGTGCTTCATCTTGATGGTGGCACAGAAACGATGATTTATCCGAAGGGAGAAGACCACGTTACTGCTAACTTTACGATCCTCAATTTTTTAGTGGAGGATATTGACTCTGCCGTGGAACAACTATCTGCCAGCGGAGTGAAATTTGAACAGTATGAGGGTGATTTGAAGACTGATGAACATGGGATTTTCCGCGGCGGACCACTGATGGCCTGGTTTAAAGATCCGGCCGGTAATATTTTATCGATAATTCAAGACGAGTAATTAGTTATGAAATCTAATGTCGCCGTTTATAAAACGGATGTACACCAACCGTCAACAGCCCGCAAAATTGCAGATATTATCCAGAAGCAACTGGTAGTTTGTGATGTGAGTTTTGATTTGGAAGATTGCGATAAGGTATTGCGAATTGAGCATAATACCAGGGAAATTGATGAGAATGCTATCCAAACTATCTTACAAAAGTTTGGTTATCAGATAGAGGTGTTGCCATAAATCTTTAACTAATCGAAACTCTCAATTTGCAGGAAGTCGGAATGTCGCGCGTCGAAACCAGCATAAGACTCTTAAAATCATCATATAATGGAGGAACCTACTTATGAACAAAAATAAACAGAAAATCGTACCACACCTTTGGTTTGATCGTCAAGCCGAAGAGGCCGTGGGTTTTTATACGTCGCTTTTTGAGAATTCACAAATAGGTGAGACTACTCGTTATGGCGAAGCAGGACAAGAAGTTCACGGGCAGAAACCCGGATCGGTAATGACGATTGAATTTAAGCTTGCAGGCCATCAATTTATTGCGTTAAATGGCGGCCCGCACTTTAAGTTTACCCCGGCTATCTCATTTATTGTTAATTGTGAATTAGAAGAAGAGGTGGATGAGTTGTGGGCTAACTTATCTCAGGGAGGCGAACCGTTGATGCCGCTTGATGAATATCCATTTAGTAAAAAATATGGCTGGATTGAAGATAAGTTTGGGTTGTCTTGGCAAGTAATTTTAGCAGAGGGGAATGTTCCACAAAAAATTATGCCTTCGCTGATGTTTGTTGGTGAAGCTTATGGACAAGCTGAAGAAGCGATCAATTTTTACACTTCACTTTTCAATAATTCTGAGATCAAACAAATTGCCCGTTATGGTCCTGACCAAGAGCCGGACAAAGAAGAAGCAATCATGTACGCTGATTTTAAGCTTCATGGACAAATGTTTGCGGCGATGGAAAGTGCTCATGAGCACGATTTCTTTTTCAATGAAGCTATTTCGTTGCTTGTTGAATGCGAATCGCAGAAAGAAATTGATTATTTCTGGGAGAACTTATCGGCCGTGCCAGAGGCTGAGCAGTGTGGCTGGCTGAAAGACAAGTTCGGTGTTTCGTGGCAAGTAGCTCCAATGATATTGCACGAAATGTTGCGTGATTCCAACACAGAAAAGGTTGAACGGGTAACCAAAGCTTTTCTGCAGATGAAAAAGTTTGATATTCAAAAGCTTCAGGATGTATATGAAGGAAATCAGTCAGTGATCAAATAACGGAGAGTAACTATGAAAAAATTACATTATTCAATCGATATCAACGCACCGAAAGAGAAGGTATGGAATACTATGCTGGGTAAAGAAACCTATGGTAAATGGACAGAGGTTTTTGCATCCGGATCTCACTATGAAGGTAGCTGGGAGGAGGGCAGTAAAATACGTTTTCTGGCCCCCGATGAATTGGGAAATAAGGGTGGAATGTTAAGTCACATCAAGGAGAACCGGAAGCATGAATTTATTTCTATCGAGCATCTGGGCATTATTGAAGATGGCAAAGAAATCACGGACAGTGAGGAAGTAAAAGAATGGGCGGGAGCGCTCGAAAATTATACCCTCAGGGAAAGAAACGGTAAAACCGAAGTGCTCATAGATATGGATACCGAGGAAGATTATGAAGAGATGATGCAGGAAATGTGGCCGCAAGCTCTGCAAAAGTTAAAGGAGCTGGCCGAGAAGTAGGTTCGTTGCGAGTTGCGCGTTTCAAGTTTGGCTCTGGTTAAAATCCCGGATGTTTTAAGGATGAAAGAGATCCCAAGAGAATACTATGTGACGGTATCAAGGAGAACCATGATCCGCAATCCGCAACGGATTTAGATAAAAATAATAGCATCAGCGTCGCCTGTTATGATAAAAAAATGAAAAAAGACGATCCTAATTTAACTGTTACAGAAGCACCATCCGGTTCACTTTGGCAGCAGCTGAAAGAGGCCATCCGAGGTAGCGAGGCCGATTATACAAAGATTGGTCTCCGCAAAGCCATCTTTTTGCTTGCCGTTCCCATGATCCTGGAGTTGGTAATGGAATCGACCTTTGCCGTTGTGGATATCTATTTTGTTGGCAAGCTCGGAGCTTCGGCCGTGGCGACTGTTGGTCTTACCGAGACGTACCTGTTTCTGTTGTATTCCATCGCCATGGGACTTGCTACCGCGGTTACGGCCATCATTGCCCGACGAATCGGCGAAAAGAAAAAGGATGAAGCCGGGGCTACCGCTGTCCAGGCTATCGTTATAGGATTACTTATCTCGCTGCCGTTTGCACTGGGCGGAATATTTTACGCCGGTGAATTACTGGCCCTTATGGGCGCCGATGAATGGAGCATTACCTACGGATATCGCTATACGCAGTGGATGCTCGGAGGTAATGCCGTAATTGTGCTACTGTTTGTCATCAATGCTATTTACCGCGGGGCCGGTGACGCTGCCATTGCCATGAAGGTGCTCTGGCTTGCCAATGGCATAAATATCGTACTGGATCCCATCCTGATATTTGGGTTCGGTCCTATTCTTGCCATGGGGATCGAAGGGGCGGCTGTAGCCACCACTATTGGACGGGGGGTCGGCGTTCTTTTTCAATTATGGGTGCTTTTCAGGGGTGGAAAGCATATTCGGGTAGTCCGTTCTCAAATCACGTGGAACAGCAATATTATCCAAAATATTATTCGTACCTCGTATGGCGGCGTGGGACAAATGCTTGTGGGTATGACCTCCTGGATTTTCCTGATGCGTATTCTTGCCGATATCGGAAGTGAGGCAGTGGCAGGTGCCACCATAGCCCTGCGAATACTTTTGTTTACAATGATGCCTGCATGGGGAATGGCCAATGCCGCAACGACGCTTGTCGGACAAAATCTTGGTGCCGATAAACCGGAACGTGCGGAATCTTCCATATGGAAGATCGGGGGATACAATATGACATTTATGATCGCGGTGTCATTGGTGTATTTTTTCTACAACGAACCCCTGATGCGCATCTTTACGGATGATCCGGCGGTAATTTCAATTGGAGGAGAATGGCTGCGCATCCTTTCCTACTCCTACTTTATCTACGGCTGGTGGATGGTTTCTGTACAGGCGTTCAATGGCGCTGGCGATACCATAACGCCCACAAAAATCAACCTTGTGTTTTTCTGGCTGATCCAAATCCCCCTGTCTTATTTCCTTGCTCTTTCCCTTGGTTGGGAGTACTCCGGAGTGTTTTGGGGCGTATTTGTATCGGAAACAACGGCAGGGCTTTTTACACTCTGGCTGTTTACAAAAGGAAATTGGAAATTGAAGGTGGTGTGATGAACGAATTATGTGAACGTGCAATACCATAACACAAACTAACAAGAGGTGAAATGACATGAATAAATGAATCCTGTAGTTCACTTTGAATTGCCTGCAAGCGACAGCAACCGACTATCAAATTTTTATGCGGATGTGTTTGGATGGCAAATTCAAATGCTTGATCCGGATATGGGTGAGTATGTACTCGTATCCACAACCGAGAACGGCGACGACGGTATGCCAAAAAATCCGGGCGCTATCAACGGTGGATTTTATAAAAAATCAACCGATTTGCCCGTGCAGCATCCTTCGCTAACCATCAGCGTGGATGATATTGAAGAAGCCATTACAGAAGTAGAGAATGCGGGGGACAAATTTTGGGAACGCCCGATGATATACCGGGTGTCGGATCATTTGTCTATTTCAAAGATACGGAAGGCAATGTGATGGGGATATTACAGCCGTTACCGATGAGTTAAATATATGATGTAGGGGCTGCCAGACTTCGACTCTGGAAGGTCTCTTCAAAAGATAATTGTAACCACCAAAAGAAAAGTTATGGCAAAAAATATTTTTAAAAGTGTAGGAGCTGTCATCACAGGATTTCTTGTCATTGTGGTGTTTTCCGTTGGGACTGATGCTGTACTTAAAGCAGCGGGGATACTTCCATACGATCATATGTTTGTATCCACAGGACTCATCCTTTCGGTCATTTTTTATCGTGCAGTTTACAGCCTGATCGGATGTTATATCACAGCCAAAATTGCCCCACACAGCCCTATGAAGCATGCCCTCGCTCTTGGCCTGCTGGGTGTTGTAATTAGTTCTGTTGGGGCAGTTATGGCGGCAGATTTGGGTCCGGCGTGGTATGCATGGACACTGGTGATAATTGCGATGCCTATTGCCTGGTTGGGAGGAAAGTTGTACCAAGTGCTACTGGATCGCGATAGGTTGGGAGAATCAATTCGAACAAAATAATCAGGAGAGGAAATACGTAATCTGATATATAAAAAAGTAATACCAAGAGTATGACAAAAAGAAGAACGAAACCAGTAATTACAAGAAGACACCTATGAATAATAAAACTAATTTTAAAATTAAGGAACGGGAGCTTATCGCTACCCGCGTATTCAACACACCACGAGAACTTATTTTTGAAGCACATTCAAGTTGCAAACAGCTCAAAAACTGGTGGGGACCGCGATCGTGGCCCATGGAAGAATGCACTATGGATTTTCGTGAAAGCGGCACATGGCACTACTGTCTGCGCGGACCCAATGCAGGTGACGAATCGTGGGGAAAAGTAATTTACAAGAAGATTGTAAGACCGGAACGTATTGAATATGAGGATTACTTTTCGGATAAGGAGGGGAACATCAATTCGGAGATGCCAGGAATGCAGATAACAGTCGAATTTATTGACCAGGGAGATGCTACTAAGCTCGTTAGCCGTACGTTGTTTGATTCTTCAGATGCGTTGCAATCGGTTGTAGATATGGGGGTGAAGGAAGGTTTTGCGGAGACCTGGGATCGCCTTGAAGAGCACTTGGCAAAGTTAGCAATAAAGGATTAAACACCATCATGATCAAAGAGAAAGCAATCAACTATTGCGTAAAATTTAAACAGGACTAAGGTCTAATTAACATTTATACTAACACTAATCGCCGGAATTATGACTAAGTTAAACACATACTTGAATTTTCCCGGAAATACCGAAGAGGCATTTAACTTTTATCGGTCTGTATTTGGAGGAGAGTTTATCGGAGATATCAATCGTTTTAAGGATATGCCTGAGGCAGATAACGTTGCAGAAGAAGACTGTGAAAAGGTCATGCATGTTGCCCTGCCGATTGGAGATAGAAATAACCTTGATGGGCACCGATGCTCTGGAATCAATGGGGCAATCTGTAACTATGGGAAATAATATGTACATATCCATTCATCCCGACAGCAGAGAAGAGGCAGAGCAATTGTTCAAGGGACTTTCGAAAGGAGGAGAAGTTGAAATGGATCTGCAGGATGCTTTTTGGGGCGGTTACTTTGGGTCATTTATTGATAAGTTTGGCGTCCACTGGATGATTAATTATGATGAAAATGAGACGTAAATCTTAAAGCGAAATACAGCGGTGTATAGAGGTATTGATTGTCAACTCCGGACCCGTTTTTATATAACTATAGTATTTTCAAATGAGTAAAATACAGACGTATATTGCGCTGCTCCGGGGCATTAATGTGGGCGGATATCATAAAGTGCCCATGGCCGATCTTCGCAAAGAAATGAAAGCGTTGGGATATACGAACGTCCAGACATTGCTGAATTCGGGAAATATTATTTTTGATGGCGATAGGGATGAGGAAGAAAAGATTGGGCGTAAGATAGGCCGGCATCTCGAAAATGTATTCGGATTTTCAATTCCGGTATTGGTACGAACTAAGGAAACATTTAGTGCATTGTATAATGCTGATCCTTTCGAAGACGTGGAAGTAACTGATGATATAAGGTTGTATGTTTCGTTTTTGAAAGAGGTGCCCCAAAATCAGTTAAATTTGCCCTGGATATCAGAAGATGAATCGTTCCAAATTATAGCGATCCGGGATAAAGAAGTTTGCAGCGTACTTGATCTTTCCGTTGCAAAAACCCCCAAAGGTATGGACGCCCTGGAGCAGCTTTTTGGCAAAGAAATCACGACTCGTAATTGGAATACGGTAGATAGAATAGCTAAAAAATTAGGGTAGTGTACCTTTTAATCATCCGCATTGGAGACTGAAATTCGTAACCGGAGATCGTATTTACTCATCCTGAGCAAGGAGGAATTATGACAAAAGACGTTATATTTTTTGAATCGGCCGACCAATTTCGAAGTTGGCTGGAGACCAATCATGATAAAGAAGAGGTGCTCTGGGTGGGCCTTTATAAAGTGAAATCCGGAAAGCCAAGCATGCGATGGGAGGAGTCTGTTCGAGCCGCGCTTTGTTTTGGGTGGATTGATGGATTGCGAAAATCTATTGACGAGGAGAGTTATAAAATTAGATTTACGCCCCGGAGATCAGACAGCCACTGGAGTAATAAAAATATTGCTATGGCTGAAGAACTTATCGAAAGCGGACAAATGCGTCCACCTGGCCAAGCTGCTTATAAGCAACGAGAAAAATCAAATTCCGCCAAAGCTTCATACGAGCAAGATTCTGTTGCGTTAAAAGAAGCATATCGGGAGAAGCTGAAATCAAACGAGAAGGCGTGGACATTTTTTCAGGACTTGGCTCCTGGCTATACCCAAACGTCGGTGCACTGGGTGATGAGTGCAAAGCAAGAGAAAACACGTCAGCGCCGATTAAATATACTGATTGAATCGTGTGAAGAGGGAAAGAAAATTCCATTACTGCGGCGATAATTAGCACCAGCTTTCTTTTAGGTGTGATAATATCACAAAATAAATTTGCGTAATTGTTTGGTTACATATAAATTGGTAACAGAATGGTTACGTAACTAATTTTGCCATGCAAAGAGATATTTTTCAAGCTATTGCTGATCCGACTCGACGTGAAATTATCGACCTGCTTTCTGATCAGGCTATGCCGGTCAAAGAAGTAGCAGATAATTTTGATATTTCTCGTCCCGCTATTTCAAAGCATCTGAAAATACTGGACGAGTGTGGATTGATGGTTATCCGTAAAAAGGGACGAAAGCGGTTTTACCGATCAAATCCGCGCAGATTGCGGGAAGTGGCAGAATGGACAGCACAGTATCAGAAATTTTGGAATCAAAACCTTGATGCTCTTGAGAAATTATTGAAAGAAGAAACGTAACTATTGACTATAGATAGTTTTTCTAATGATGTTTTTAAACACAGATCTACAACCATTTTAAAATTGTGGCTCTCACCGTCAATTTATTAAGGAGGTCGATTATGAATGATTATGGAATGTTTACTGAACCCGGAACCATCCGGTTTGAGCGTATTTTGCCCGGACCCATTGAGCGAGTTTGGAGCTATCTCACCGAATCAGAAAAACGCGGTCAATGGCTGGCATCGGGAGAAATGGATCTCCGTAAAGGTGGATCTGTGGAGCTCATTTTTAATAATTCTACGCTGACTTCCCACCATGAGACACCACCCGAGAAGTACAAGGAATATGACGGTGAAAGCCGAATGTATGGGACGATTACTGAAATAAAACCACCCAAACGGCTTAGTTATACTTGGAGTGAGTCTTCGGGAGTGTCAGAAGTGACTTTTGAGCTGGAGTCGAAAGGAAAGCAGGTGAAACTTACGCTAACGCATCGCCGCTTGGGTGACGATCACAATATCCTCATAAGTGTGGCCGGTGGCTGGCATACGCATCTGAATATTTTGGTGGATAAATTAAACGGACGCGAACCAAAAGGATTTTGGTCGGAGCACATGAAGGCGGAAAAGTTGTATGAAAAGCAGCTCGTCAAATAACGAACTCAAAAATAAGGAGTCAGAATTCGTTTCTTTAGATTGCTAACTTTTGGATTCTGGCTCTTTAGCCTTTCCCCAGGTTTCGTATTTCTTTGACTGGCTGGGTCGGTTTTTGGGTTCTTCCCGCAAGGGTTCACACTCCTTTAGCGAGTCATGAAGTTGTCCGGGTAGCTGTTGATACAGTTCCGTACCCTTGGTTTTCCATTTAATCATCTCATCGCTGACGTCTTTTACAATTTTTGCCGGATTACCAACTACCAATTTCCGTTTTGGGATGTCCATCCCTTCTTTCACAAAAGCCAATGCCCCCACAATGCATTCTTCGCCCAATTCTACATTATCCATCACCACCGAATTCATCCCCACCAAGCAATTGCGGCCAATATGTCCGCCGTGAATTATGGCGCCATGACCGATATGAGCACTTTCTTCCAGTACAACGGTTACACCGGGAAACATGTGGATGGTACAATTCTCCTGCACATTGCAACCGTCTTTGATCACAATTTTACCCCAATCGCCACGAATAGCCGCACTGGGAGCGATATAGACATCTTTGCCGATAATGACATTGCCAGTCACCGCAGCCTGCGGATGCACATAAGCACTTTCATCCACAACGGGTTTGTAACCTTCAAATTCGTATATAGCCATAATAGAACACAGATTTTGCGGATTAGACAGATATTCGCTGAAAATATTATCTGTGATAATCAGCTAAATCTGCGTCATCCGCGTTCTATTTATACTTTTTCCAGGATTACAGCCATGCCTTGTCCCACGCCTACACAGAGTGTACATAATGCATACTGCTGATTTTGTTCGTGCAGTTCAAGGGAGGCTGTTTGAAGTAGTCTTGCACCCGACATACCCAGTGGATGTCCCAGTGCAATAGCGCCACCATGTGGGTTCACTCTCGGATCGTCATCATCGATACCCAGCTCGCGCAGAACGGCCAGGCTTTGAGCGGCAAAAGCTTCATTTAGCTCAATAATGCCCATATCATCAAGAGATAAATTTGCTCGCTTTAATACTTTTTTAGAAGCACCAACCGGACCCATTCCCATGATACGTGGTTCCACGCCAACAACTGCCGAAGCGACAATTCGAGCTTTAGGTTCTAAATCAAAATCATTAATTGCAGAATCTCCGGCCACCAGCATAGCGCACGAACCATCATTAATGCCGCTGGCATTTCCCGGTGTGACACTTCCGCCATCCCGGAAAACAGCCGGAAGTTTGCTGAGCACTTCTACTGTAGTATCGGGGCGAATAAACTCATCTTTTTCGAAAATCTTGGGATCGCTTTTTCGTTGTGGGATTTCCACGGGCATAATTTCTTTGGCCAAGCGACCACTTTCGGTGGCCTGTGCCGCTTTTTGTTGCGACCATGCAGCAAATTTATCCTGATCTTCACGACTCACGCCAAACTTCTCGACAATGTTTTCGGCCGTTTTTCCCATTGCTTCGCTACCGTATTGCTCATCCATTTTGGGATTTACAAAGCGCCATCCAAAAGTAGTATCATGCATTTCGGTATTGCCGGAGTAAGGGGCCTCTCCTTTGCCCAGCACCATAGGGCCGCGAGTCATGTGTTCCATTCCGCCAGTGATAAAAAGATCTCCTTCGCCCACTTTGATGGATTTATAGGCCATTACGGCACTGCTCATCCCCGAAGCACATAAGCGGTTTACGGTTTCGCCCGGCACCGAGGTCGGAAGTCCCGCCAGCAGTGCTGCCATTCGAGCTACATTACGGTTATCTTCACCCGCTTGGTTGGCACACCCAAAAATTACATCCTCGATACGTTCAGGATCAATATTGGAGTTGCGATTCATAAGTTCTTCGATCGTTAATGCTGCTAAGTCGTCAGCCCGAATAGGGGAGAGTGATCCCCGATATTTTCCAATAGGGGTTCGAATGGCATCAATAATATAAGCTTCAGACATATTTTGAGTCTCGAGTTTTGAATCATGAGTATTGCGTAGTAAGTAACTCATGACTCACTACTCAATACCAACGACTATAGTTAAAAATGTTGTTCTTTCGTTCTGAAAACGGTTCCGCGAAACAGTGCTACCTGTTTATTATCATGATTGGTAACGCTGATATTATATACTCCAATACGTCGACCAATACTTAATTCTTGAGTCTCTGCTGTAAGCGTATCTCCAGGTATAACTTTTTTCATAAAGGAGATATTATTTTCCATCGCTACGGCTACACGACCGTAACTGTTTGAGGCGAAGGCCAGGGCACTATCAGCCAGCGAAAAAGTAATGCCACCGTGTGATACATTAAATCCGTTGACCATCTCTTGCCGGATGTCCATCTGCAACTTAGCAAATCCAGGTTTGATATCAAGAACTTCGATGCCCAGCCACTGACTGAAGGCATCGTCTGCCATCATCTTTTTAACAACTTTTTTGGCAAGTTCATTTTTATTCATAGCATTAGTTTTCAGCTGTCAGACCTCTGCTGATAGCTACTCATAAAATTTATCACTATTGCGAACTTTTCTCTTCAACAACGGATTCGGCCGATAGCGATCTTCGCGATATTCTGTTTGAAGTTTGGAAATTCTATCAAGTACTTCTTGAAGTCCAATTTCATCCGCCCATTTGAGTAATCCCTTGGGATAGTTAACGCCTTTGGTCATGGCCAAATCCACATCTTCAACCGTAGCTACATTCATAAACACTGCATCAGCAGCTTCATTAATAAGCATGGCTACAATTCGATTGACAATTTGTTGTCCCAGCTCTTCATCTTTGGTGGGGTCAGGATTGTCGGCATCATCACCGTATTCATAAAATCCTTTCCCTGTTTTTTTACCTAACCAACCGGCTTCCACCAGTCTTTTCTGGGTAAAAGAAGGCTTGAATCGGGGATCATAGAAAAATTCCTTAAATACTGTTTCTGTCACTTTATAGTTTACGTCATGACCAATAAAATCCATTAGTTCAAAAGGTCCCATCCGAAAACCGCCAATCTCTTTCATCGCCCAGTCGATAGTGGGTACGTCGGCTACGCCTTCTTCGTACTGACGAATGGCTTCGCTGTAAAATGGTCGCGCTACACGATTAACAATAAAGCCGGGGGTATCTTTGGCCAATACAGTTGTTTTTCCCCATTCGTCAATTTGCTCTCGGGCAGATTTTGTAGTTTCATCCGCGGTAGGAATGCCCGGGACAATTTCGACCAGCGGCATGATGGGAGCAGGATTAAAAAAGTGTATCCCCAGAAAGCGGTGAGGCTTCTTGAGGGCCGAGGAGATTGAGGCGATAGAAAGAGAAGAGGTATTGGTTGCTAAAGTACAATCTCGAGGAACAATGCCTTCCAGACGCTGAAATACATCTTTCTTGATGTCGAGATCTTCGACAACCGCTTCAATAACCAAGCTACATTCACCGAAATTAGTCGAGTCCTCCTCAAAGTGGATGCGATTCATGATGCCGTCCACTTCATCTTGGGTCATGCGGTCTTTTTCTACCTGACGCTGTAAGATTTTTCGAAGTGCGTGTTTAGCCTTACCAAGTTGATCAGGATAGGCATCATATAAAAATACTTTATGGTTGTTTTGGGATGCGATTTGGGCAATACCTTGTCCCATAGTTCCCGCACCCACTACGCCAATGATCTCATCTTTCATTTTAGATTGTAGTTATTTTTAGATTCTTGCATTCTGAAAATAATGATTTCAATCCTAAAACCAACTCGAGTTGGTTATTGAACGACATTACTTCCCCTTAAACTTGGGCTTCCGCTTTTCCAGAAATGCCTGCACACCTTCTTGATAATCATGCGTTTTTCCAGCTTCGGTCTGTAGGTCAGCTTCCAGTTCAAGATGTTCATCTAAGTTGTTAGAAAGAGATTGGTTGATTGCTTCTTTATAAAGTGCAAATCCTTTGGTAGGCATTTGGGCTAACTTCTGACAGATGGATTGGGCCTCATCGATGAGCTTATCTGCATCCACAGCTTTGTAAATAAGTCCGATTTCTTCGGCTTTTTTAGGGGATATCTTTTCGTCGAGTAGGTACATTGCATTTGCTCGCTGGAGTCCAACCAGGCGTGGTAAGAAATAAGTGCCTCCGCTGTCGGGAATCAACCCGATTTTACTAAACGATTGCACAAATATTGCTTTATTCGAGGCCAACACGATATCGCAGGAAAAAGCAATGTTAGCCCCGGCTCCGGCAGCAGTTCCGTTTACAGCACATAAAACAGGTTTTTTAAGTTCTCGAATAGCATTGATGATAGGATTGTAGCTTTTGCGAACCGTTTCGCCGAGTTCATAATCTTTGCCTTTATCAACGACTTCCGGTAAATCCTGTCCAGCTGAAAATGCTTTGCCATTTCCGGTCAGCAGTACACAGCGCACATCGTCGTTTTCAGCGGCATTAGCCAGAGCATCTTGAAGCTGCCGGGCCATCGGCTCAATAAAACTGTTGAGCTTGTTGGGACGATCAAGTGTAACTATTAGAACTGAGTTTTTTAAGCTGGATTTTACCAGTTGTTCACCCATAAATAAGAATTAATTTAGTGTTAATTTCCATTTGGATTATATTCATTAAATCGACTTAAAAATAATTTGTATTCTGAAGCTGTTTCAGGATAGCGTACTGTCGGACCGGGATATTTCCATGCATTTTCAAGAGAAAACATTGGAAAATTTTCTTGGTTACCCCGAATAAAACTGGTTCCAATCTTCAAGAGAGTTTTAGCAGTTTTATTAAGGTGGAAGGATTGGGAATTGTCAAACTGGAAATCTTGATGAATATATGGTTTGATTAATTCATCAAATGAATGGTTTGATAAATTTTCATGGTTCATAGATGATGTTGAATCAAATTTTACGATTACTCCATCTCGCACCGGCTGTGCCTGAGTAGAGATTGAAATTGTTACCATTAGGACACCAATGAATAGAACTGAATATTTCATTTCCTATATACATTTAAAATGTTCAAAAGGCTCGTCGCAGTCGTGACAATAATATTGTGATTTACAAGCTGTAGAGCCAAATTCACTCTGTAATTCGGTATTTTTAGAATCGCAATATGGACACGAAATAACCCGGCTTGACCCCTTTAAAGTTTTAAAAAAATCATCCTCTTTTTCAGTTTTTCCAGGCGGTGCGATCCCGTACTCTTTTAGTTTTTTCTTGGCTTCCTCGGGCATCCAGTCGGTAGTCCATGTCTCCGAAAAATCCTTTTTTACTTCAAAATTTTGGATGCCATTTACGCGAAGTATTTTCTCAATTTCTTGTTCAATAGCTTTCATAGCTGGGCATCCAGAATAGGTAGGGGTAATGCGAACAGTGACTTTATCCTCGTCAACAGTAACTTCGCGGGCAATGCCCAAGTCAATAATAGACAACACTGGAATCTCAGGGTCTTTAACCTCTGAAAGGAGATCCCAAATTTCATCTTTATTATATGTGGTTGTTGTTGCCATAACGTTGCATAACGATTATTGGATCAATTTATTCGTCTCGGAATCCCAATAACCACGACATTAATTTAATGCTACTGCCAATCCGCATCGGGATAGGAGCGACGCAAGTGTTGCATTTCAGCCAACAGGTGTCCCAGGTGCTCGGTATGTAAACCATTACGGCTGCCTTCTACCATAAATTGATCAAAATCGGGGACGTCCAACGTGGCTTCCTCTAATGTATCTGAAACCAGGTTTTTCCAATCTTTTTTAAATTGTGTTGTATCAGCTGCCAAGTTATTTGATTGAAGCAATTTTTCAACTTCATCTTGATAAAACAGCTCTCCGGTGTAGGTCCAAATGTCATCAAAAGCATTTTGGATACGTTCGTGACTTTCTTCCGTACCGTCGCCAAGTCGCAATACCCATTCCCGGCTGTGGCGCAGGTGATATTTTACTTCCTTAAAGTGCTTCTCAACTATTCCACGGAACTGTTCATCTTCAACATCAGACAGTAGTTGATATAAATAGTAGCTGTATGATGAAAACAAAAACTGCCGGGCGATCGTGAATCCGAAATCACCTTTAGGCAATTCAACTAACTTTAAATTTTTGTATTCGGGATCATTGCGGAAGTAAACGAGATCATCGCGATGACGTCCTTCGTCTTCGATCTCAACAGCATATTCATAAAGGTTGGCAGCGTGGCCAATATAATCTAATGCAATATTGGCTAACGCAATATCTTCTTCTAAAATAGGTCCGTGTCCACACCATTCTGAAAGGCGATGCCCAAGAATAAGGCGGTCATCAGCCAGGCGGACCAGATATTCAAAAAGTGCTTCTTGTTTCGTCAATTCTTTTGTGGCAGTACTCATGATCGTCGTTTTGTAGCTCGGGGTACGCTGTAAAATTGCGGATGTCGGTAGGGTTTGTCATCGGCCGGATCAAAAAACGGGCCTTCATCTTCACCTTTAGACGCTACGATCTGATCGCTTGGCACAACCCAGATATTGACGGCTTCCTTTCGACGAGTATAAACGTCCCGCGCATTTTCGAGAGCTTTTTCCGCATCCGGAGCATGTAAGCTACCGGCATGTTCATGAGGTTTGCCATCGCGGGGTTGGGTAAAAACCTCCCACAGCGGCCATTGGGTATCTTCGCTTTGTGATTTTTTATTGTTGCTCATAAAACTTTTTAATTGATTGTAGGGGCGTATTACAATACGACCTTACTGGGTTAGGAAGCTTTTTCTTTACTCAATTTCTGTTTACGAGCGTATTCTTCAGCAGCTTCGCGGACCCATTTACCATTTTCGTGGGCTTCGCGGCGCGCTTTCATACGCTCTTTATTCATAGGCCCGTTACCTTTGACAACATTCCAGAATTCATCCCAGTCTATTTCTCCAAACTCCCAGTGACCGGATTCTTCGTTGTATTCCATCTCTGGATCAGGAATTTCGAGTCCCACAGCATGTGCTTCTTCAACATGACGATCTACAAAACTCTGTCGCAGCTCATCATTTGTTTTAGATTTTACCCCCCACTTGATAAGTTCAGCACTATTGGGCGAATCTTCATCATGCGGGCCAAACATCATCAGCGTAGGCCACCACCAGCGATTAACAGCGTCTTGAATCATATCTTGCTGTTCAGGCGTACCGTTTGCCATCTTGGCAACCATCTCGTAGCCTTGCTTTTTGTGAAAACTTTCTTCTTTACAGATGCGCACCATTGCCCGCGAATAGGGGCCGTACGAGCTGCGTGCCAACATCGTTTGATTAATAATCGCGGCCCCATCCACCAGCCAGCCAATTACTGCGACATCTGCCCACGTAAGCGTGGGGTAATTAAAAATACTTGAATACTTTGCTTTACCTTCCAACAGTTGGTCGATCACCTCTTGTCGACTGATGCCAAGTGTTTCGGTAGCACTGTACAAATAAAGACCGTGCCCGGCCTCATCTTGTACTTTAGAGAGCAGAATCATTTTACGGCGAAGAGAGGGAGCACGTGTAATCCAGTTTCCTTCTGGCAGCATTCCAACAATTTCGGAATGGGCGTGCTGCGACATCATCCGGATAAGTTGCTGCCGGTAGCGATCTGGCATATCATCTTTGGGCTCGATTGTTTCCCCATTGTCGATGCGTTCCTGGAATGTTTTCATCTTGGATTCATTACTCATAATTATCACTTTATTGAAACCGGTTTCACCCGAACATATACATGAACATCAAATTAAACAAATACATTCAATAAAACGTGATCATATCATTAATCTTGTAGGGAATTTATGGCTATCATTAAATAATTTGAGACGTAAACCGTTGGATACTATATTAACTTTACAAATAATTACAACAAACGAAGAGGTAAAGAAAAGATGGGAGTTCAAGCTGATCAATTCGCGACATTAGAGCGACCGGTAGAAGAGAAATTTGATGATCACCTGGGGTTACAGGATGTGGATTTTGTGGAGTTTTATGTAGGAAATGCCAAGCAGGCCAGTCATTTTTATCAATCGGTATTTGGATTTGAATTGAAAGCTTTCAGTGGATTGGAAACCGGAAACAGAGATCGGGTTTCCTACCTGGTGCAGCAGGGAAATATTCGTTTTTTGGTGACTTCGGCACTGAATAGTAGCTCTTCCATTGCTGATCATATTGCTCGTCATGGCGATGGTGTTCGAGATATAGCCATGCATGTTGAGGATGTTGATCGTGCTTACAAAGAAACGGTAAAGCGCGGAGCAACCGGGGTTGAAGAACCTTATTCTATGGAGGATGAAACCGGTTCCATTCGCAAGGCAGCTATTGCTACGTATGGCGATACGATTCACACCCTGATCAATCGCGCAGATTATGACGGTATTTTTATGCCGGGATTTGAGGAAGCTGAATCCCCACTACAAAATGTGAAGCCCGTAGGTATTCAATATGTGGATCACTGTGTGGGCAATGTAGAGAAAGGGAGGATGAATGACTGGGTGAATTTCTATCGCGATGTGATGGGCTTTACGCAGTATATCCATTTTGATGACAAGGATATTTCGACCGAATATTCTGCTTTAATGTCGAAAGTGATGGCCGGCGGACGTGGAATGATTAAGTTTCCAATTAATGAGCCGGCAGAAGGTAAAAAGAAGTCCCAGATTGAGGAGTATTTGGATTTCTATGAAGGTCCGGGTGTGCAGCATATTGCGTTGTTAACGGGCGATATTATTAAAACAGTAAAGGAGTTGAAAGGTCGCGGGCTCGAATTTTTGAATGTCCCCACGACGTATTACGAGGAGTTGGAAAGTCGGGTTGGAAAAATCGACGAGCCGATCGACCAGCTTGAGGAGTTAGGTATTCTTGTTGATCGTGATGATGAGGGATATTTGCTACAGATTTTTAGCAAACCAGTAGTCGATCGTCCAACGTTCTTTTTTGAGATTATTCAGCGAAAAGGAGCGCGTGGTTTTGGGAAAGGAAACTTTAAAGCATTGTTCCAAGCTATTGAACGTGAGCAGGAAAAACGAGGGAATTTATAGAAAAGGCAGCTTTCAGTGGTCAGCCTTCAACTTTCAGAAAATCATTGTTTTACTGAAAGTTGAATGCTGAAAGCTTTGATCTTTTCATGGAAATCAATTAAAGCTTGGCTGACAAATTATCAAATAGAAACTAAACACATTCAGCCATGATTTATCATCAGTTAGGAAAAGTTCCGCACAAAAGGCACACGCAATTCCGTCGGCCAGATGGTGAGCTCTATCAAGAGCATCTGTTTGGCGCCGAGGGATTTCACGGGGTGTCATCGTTGATGTATCACCATAATCCGCCAACGAAAACGTTTAAGGTGGATAAAGGTGAAGAGGTGAATATTAAAAAGTGGGATGAGGGTATGCTCCGTCATCATCACCTGCGTACGGCAAATATTGAGGAGGGCGGTGACCCAGTAATGGGACGAAAGGTCTTACTCTATAATAACGATGTACAGATTGGAGCCGTGCGTCCAACAGAACCGATGGATTATTTTTATAAAAACGGAGAGCATGATGAGCTGCTGTTTATCCACGAAGGAGAGGGATATGTACATACGATGTTTGGCAAGCTCGAATTTGGATGGGGGGATTACATCTATATTCCGCGCGGCACGATCTACCAAGTAGTTTTTGAGACCGAAAAAAATCGGATGCTCACAGTGGATTCAACCGGACCAATAGATATCCCGGATCGCTATCTCTCTGACAAGGGACAATTCCTCGAGAACAGCCCGTTTTGTGAGCGTGATATTCGTCGTCCTGAGGGACCAATTTTTGTGAATAAGCAGGGTGAATTTGAGGTCCGTATCAAAAAGCAGGGTCGGTACACTTCGTATTGGTACGAACATCATCCGTTTGATGTGGTTGGCTGGGATGGCTATTTGTATCCGTGGATTTTTAACATTAAGGATTTTGAGCCTATTACCGGACGTGTCCACCAGCCGCCACCCGTGCATCAAACATTCAAGGGAAATAATTACGTAGTTTGCTCATTTTGTCCGCGTAAGTACGACTATCATCCCAAATCGATTCCGGCACCCTACGCGCATTCCAACGTAGATTCTGATGAAGTGCTTTATTATGTAAAGGGGGATTTTATGAGTCGGAAAGGCGTAGAAGAGGCGAGCATCACGCAGCATCCCGGTGGTATTCCGCATGGACCGCATCCCGGAAAATATGAGGGTAGCATAGGCAAAGAGGGAACTGATGAGTATGCAGTGATGATTGATACCTTCCATCCGCTTCATTTGACGACTGAAGCTAAGAAATTGGATGATGAGAGTTATCCATATTCCTGGAATGAGGATGTCGAAAAAGAAAAAGTAGAAGCCGAAGAGTAATGTTCGCTTTTACTATCAAGTAATTAAAGCCTGTCAGGTTAATGCCTGACGGGCTTTTTTATCTGAGATGGTTGGTTCTATAATGAAATTAACGCTAACTATTTGATTTTACTTAAGAAGCCCTACTTTTATATATTGTAAAAAACAGTCGGACGTGATGCGCAAAAGGACCATTGCTATCATATTGTTCTTGACTGTCTGTTGGGGAACGTCTCATGGACAGATCGATATTCCGTCAAATCCCGATTTTTCGGATACGACAGTGGTACATACGCTCATTGATTCCAGTTATGCCCTTTCTTTTGATGATCCGGATCGCGCGATTGCGTTTGCCGAACAAGCCCTGAAACTTTCTGAACAGATTGACTATCCAAAAGGGGTGGGGAAAGCACATCGCGAGTTGGGATATTCCAACAGTGTGAAGGGCAATTTCGAGGAGGCCCTTTCTCACCATCAAAAGGGAATTTCCCAGAGCCAACAAATTGGAGATACCCTTGGTATCATTTCACAGTTAAATGATATAGGAAACCTGTATAAGAAACAGACCCAGTACCACACGGCGCTGGAATATTTCTTTCAGGCCCTTGAGTTAAGTGAGACTCAAAAATTGGATCGGGGAATAGCCTCGATAGCGGGAAATATTGGGTTGGTTTATTTTGAGCTGGAGAATGAGAAGAAGGCCGAGGAGTTTTATAAACGTGCATTAGAAATCAATCAGCGGATGGACAATCGGCACGGGATGTCGATAAATTACAATAATTTAGGATTGCTTTACGGAGATCAGGGACGTTATGAACAGGCGTTGAAATACCATTATGAGGCATTAGAAATTCGCGAAGAGCTGGGATATACCATTCGTATTGCCAACAGTTTGAACAATATCGGGCGGTTACATATGCAGCAAGAGAATCATGAAGAGGCGATCAATTATCTTAATCGCGCTTTAGTGATGAATAATGATCGTGCCCCTGACCTTACCTCGATTATCCACGAAAATTTAGCAAAGGTGTATTATTCTTCGGCTCAATTCGATTCGGCGCTGGTCCATGCTAAAAAGACATTGGAACTGTCTCGGGACTTTGGTACTCAGCTTGGTGTTAAGGTGGGCCATGATCTGCTTTCGGATATATATAGTGCTCGTGGGAACTACGAAGAGGCGTTCCGCCATCAGCAGAAATTGACTACTGTTAAGGATAGTATCTTAAATAAAGAGAAATCGCAGCAAATCAATGAGCTGCAGACTAAATATGAGACGGTTCAAAAAGAAAAAGAGATTGCGTTGCTTGAAAAAGAAAATCAGCGTGAGACATTGATGAGAAAAGCTTTTCTGGCTGGATTGGTGATGATTAGCATCATTGGATTTTTGATTTACAACCGACAACGGTTAAAAATCAACAAAAATCGCACGGAGCTTGAAAATATACGCCTTAAAGAGAAACAGTTGGAGAAAGATATTGAGTTTAAAAATAAGCAGCTTACAACGCATACTCTTCATTTGGTACAGAAAAATGAGACCATGAAAGAGCTTAAAAACAAAATCAGTTCTATCCGGGAGAAGAAGGGTAATGGAGACCTTAGCAAGTCGCTACAGAAATTGCGCAACTTGGTGGATTACAGCTTCAGCCTTGATGAGGACTGGAAAGAATTTCGACTATATTTTGAGGAAGTACATACCGACTTTTTTGATGCGTTGAAAGAGCAGTATCCTGATCTTACCCCTAACGAATTGCGACTTTCGGCCCTGGCAAAACTTAATCTATCCATTAAAGAAACAGCAACCATTTTAGGTATTACGCCTGACAGTGTAAAAACGGCTCGGTATCGGCTTCGTAAAAAGCTGGATATTGAGACTGAAGAGAATCTCACTGATTTTATGATGGAGATCGAAAAGAGAGAGATAGGAGAAAAAAGTTAGTTTTTCTTTGTTTAAAAGAATTTAAGGCTGTTATAAGGTATTGTTTACCTATTGTTGACCTTTCTAAAATTGCCCTTTCCCATTGTGTAAGATAGGTTGATCTGTCGGTAATATTGTGTAGTTGTTTGTCACCGACCTCAATAAATACAATAACAAAAAACAGTTATCATGTTTAGAAATTCATCAAAATTGATTGTTACTATAAGTGCGTTACTATTATTTCCAGCAATGTTGATAGCACAAGGCCAAGATCATGCTTTTGTCCGTGGTGCTGATTCTCAGGAACTTGAATGGGGAGGATGTCCCGAATTTATGCCCGAGACTTGTAGCATTGCTGTTTTGCAGGGAAATCCGGCGGAACCCAATGCAGATGTTTTCTTCAAATTGGAAGGAAATACAGGCGTGCCCGACCACTGGCATCATTCTGCCGAACGCATGGTGTTGGTATCAGGAGAAATGGAAGTTGAATATGAGGGACAGAAGCCGAAAGTAATAGATGCCGGCTCATATGCATACGGACCCGCAGAGCAGCACCACAACGCGTCATGTATTTCAGAAGATCCCTGTGTGCTTTTTATTGCATTTGAAGAGCCCGTCGATGCTTTCGCCGTTAATAAATAGCGAAATTTATCGACTTATTTTCTAAACGGTAATGTCAAATCCTAACATGATGAAAAAGATAATCGCGTTTATTTATGGAATTATTTGTTACCTGATTTTCTTTGCCAGTTTTTTATGGTTGATTCTCTTTCTCGGTAATTTTGAAGCCTACGCCCCTACAACGGTGAATTCGGGTGCAGCAGGATCGCTGGCAGAATCGCTGCTTATCAACTTGGGACTAATTGCCCTGTTTGGTATTCAGCATACCGTAATGGCGCGCAAATCTTTCAAGGATTGGTGGACCAATTTTGTCCCCAAACCGGTAGAGCGAAGTACCTATGTCCTGTTTTCCAGCATTGCATTGATCCTGATTCTTTGGTTCTGGCAACCCCTTCCAGAACCAATTTGGCAGGTTGATGCTACATGGGCATCGCTCGTGTTGCAATGGGGTTTCTGGCTTGGTTGGCTGATTGTATTTCTATCAACTTGGATGATTGATCATTTTAACTTGTTCGGGCTAAAGCAAGTTTGGAACTATTTGAGGGATAGAGAACAAAGTCCTCCGCAGTTTATGGAACCAGGATTATACAAATACGTCCGTCATCCGTTGATGTTAGGTTTTTTGATTGCATTTTGGTCCATACCAAAGATGACTGTGGGCCATGTTGTTTTTTCTGTTGGGATGACTCTCTACATATTAATAGGAGTTTACTATGAAGAAAGAGCGATGGCTCGACAATTCGGAGATAAATATGAGAATTACCGGAAACGGGTCCCCAAGTTTTTTCCGGGATTGAAAATACAGGAAAAAGAATATAAGAAGGAACTTGTATAATGATAATCGACTAAAAGGTAGGAGAGGGCAATCATGCAAATCTTTGTGTTGCTCTTAAACTGATTGAAAAACGAGGAGAGAATTATGAAAGAGAAAATACTTATAGGTTTATTCGTCTTTGGGGGTATGATGATGGCACCTATCCAGGAACTGAGTGCCCAGTCTCACCAGTATGGGAAAGTAGATTTTAATGTTTCGTGCAATGAGCAAGTCCAGACTGATTTTAACCATGCCTTGGCCTTGATGCATCATATGATGTATGAACAGGCTCAGGATAAGTTTACTAAAGTTTCTGAACAGGATCCCAGCTGTACGATGGCCCAATGGGGCATTGCTATGAGCTATATCCACCCGCTCTGGGGACAACGACCATCGGATGCCGATTTTGAAGCAGGCAGCAAAGCTTTAGTAAAAGCAACAGAGATAGAAAGTATTGATGATCGAGAAATGGCGTATATCAATGCAATAGAACCATTTTTTGAAAATTGGGAGGCAACCACTTATCGTGATCAACTTCGTAGTTTTGAGGAAGGGTACCGCGAATTGTACGAACAGTATCCCAAAGATGTTGATGCGGCTGCATTTTACGCACTGGGACATTTAGCTACGGCACCGCCCGATGACGAGTCGCTGAGTCATCAGCGAAAAGCGGGTATGATGCTCGAAGAATTGCACAAGCAACATCCCGAGCATCCCGGATTATTTCATTATATCATACACGCTTACGATAATCCCAAATTAGCAGAACGAGCTGTTGATGTGGCACGGGCCTACGATAAAGTTGCACCTGATGTGCCTCACGCCCTGCACATGCCGAGTCATATTTTTGTACGACGGGGGATCTGGTCGGATGTTATTGATTGGAATAAGCGGTCTGCTGAAGCAGCGTTGCGCCAGTCATCCGAAGACGAGGTATCAATGCACTATGTGCACGCGTTGGACTACCTGACGTATGCTTACCTGCAGCGTGGAGAAGATGAGAAAGCAAAGAAGGTTGCACAGAAAACGATCGAGGTCAAAAATTTGCAGGATCATTTAGGATCTGCTTACGCAGTTGCCGCGGCACAGGCGCGCTACAACCTTGAGCGGGAAGAGTGGAATAAGGCGGCACAAATTGATCTGCAGTCCCCTAATAACTTTTCACTTGAAAAATATTCCCCAACACAATCGATGATCTATTTTGCTCGTGGCATTGGGGCAGTGCGTTCTGGTGATTTGGATGGGGCTCGTCAAGCCCGGGAGGAATTGGATATCATTTACAATTACCTGAAAGAACAAGAGGAAAACTATTGGGCAGTACTGACTGATGCACAACGTAAGGCTGTCGAATCGTGGATAATTTTTGAAGAAGGTAACCCAGAAAAAGCTCTTACTCTTATGAATGAGGCGGCTGATACCGAAGATTCTGTTGATAAGCATCCCATCACGCCGGGACATGTTTTACCAGCAAGAGAACTACTGGGTGATATGCTTTTGAAAATGAATCGTCCCGAAGAAGCTTTGGCGGCTTACGAGGAGAGTTTGAAGATATCTGCAAATCGATTTAGAAGTTTATATGGCGCCGGACGTGCTGCCGAACTGGCTGGTAATTTGGATAAGGCTAAGAAATACTACAACAATTTAGTTACGAATGTATCACCCAAAGAAGTGGACCGACCAATGTTTGAGGAAGTGCGTAATTTTCTTGCGACAAATTAAAAATAGAACTGTAAAAAGGAGCAGTTATGGCTGATCCAGAAACGATTAAGAAAGCTTTTGAGCGAAATCAAAAGGTGTTACGAATGCGTCCGTCAAAAGCCAAAAGTACTGCAACAACAAAAGTACGATTATTTGACGGAACGACTTGTGAAGTGAAACATAAACACTGGAAATTTAAAGTGGATATAGGGGAAGCCGAAGGTGGAAATAACGCGGGACCGGGTCCCGGTATTTTGGAGCGGGGAGCACTGGGAAGCTGCTTGGCTATTGCTTATTCACAACGGGCAGCAGTGCTGAATATCCCAATAGATAACATTGAGATTGATGTTGAGTCAGATTTTGATGCTCGCAGTATGTTGCACCTCAGTGAGGAGCCGCCTGGATTTAATACCATCCGATACAAAGTATATATCGAAAGTCCCGCCCCGGAAGAGCAAATAATGCAGATGATCGAAGAAGCGGATAGCCACAGCCCGGTATTGGATGATTTTAGCCGAGCCATTCCAGTAGAACGAGAAGTGACTATCAAATCCACGGTATCATGACGTTAAATATCTTGAAAAGTTTACAGAACTATTTTAGGTCTGAGCCGCCTCCAGAAATTATTGCTCAGCAACTCCGCCACCCATCGGGTGATTTAGCCGAAGAAATTGGTAACAAAATGAATGAAGCTAATGAACCTTTGTACGATCTGGTGTTGGATGTAATGCAGATCGAAAATTATGATAAAATATTGGAGATTGGCTTTGGCAACGGCAAGTTTTTTAACAGGCTATTTAAAAGAGCTGAAGGTTTACAAGTTATGGGCATAGATTATTCCCAAGAAATGGTTCGAGCTGCTAAGCGAATAAATAATAGATTTATTGCTTCCGAAAAGTTGAACTTGCAACGGGGTAACAGTGACCAGTTGCCTTATTCTGATCACTGTTTTGACAAGGTATTTTGTAACATGGTGATTTACTTTTGGGATGAGCCTGAAACACATCTAAGTGAGATACATCGCGTGCTAAAGTCTGATGGAAAATTTTATGCAGGACTTAGAAGTCATAAAAGTATGCTCAATTTCCCATTCGTAAAATATGGGTTTACACTTTTTAAGGTTGATGAATGGAAAAGGATTTTGGTAGAAAACGAGTTTTCTTTTTTGGATATACAGACGAAATTAGATCCTGAAATGAAATTTAACGGTAATGAATTCCAGCTTGAATCGTGCTGTATAGTTGCTGCAAAAGGATTGTAAAACGTTAACCAAAATTTAACTCCTGCTTAGTTATGAGACCGGAATTACAGCGTAGAGTACAACGATACGGCTGGGATTATTCATCCCCCTATTATCAAAAAGGATGGGAGCGACAGTTGCGACCGGCCCAGGAAAAGTTGTTAAGGAGAGTTGATTTGCAGTCTGGGGAAAAGGTACTTGATATTTCCTGCGGTACGGGATTGGTGACCTTTCCAATGGCAAAAGAAGTGGGAGAAGAAGGTAACATTATTGGTATTGATCTATCTGAAAAGATGATCGAGGAGGCTAAAGGTATATTCCAAAACTTGGAGGTATCCAATGTAAAGTTTATGCACATGGATGCGGAATCATTAGATTTTTCAGATACATCATTTGATGTCGCGGTCAACTCATTGGGACTAATGTACTATCCTAATCCAGACAAAGCGATTCAGGAAATGAATAGAGTGACTAAGTCAGGCGGCCGCGCTGCAGCATTAGTATGGGGACGGCGCAGTGCCTGTGGCTGGGCTGGGATTTTTCCTATTGTGGATGCACAGGTAAAAACGGATGTGTGTCCGCTATTTTTCCAGCTTGGTACCGGTGATACGTTGGCCAAGGAATTTAAAGAGGCTGGTTTTACGGATGTAGAGTCAGAACGTTTTGAGGTTTTATTACCGTACCAATCAGATGGGGAAGCCATTATTGGGGCTTTCCAGGGTGGGGCAGTAGCCTTGGCATATCGCAAGTTTGATAAACAGACAAAAGAAAAGGTCCATGCCGAATATATTGAATCTATTAAGCCTTTTAAGGATGGAACCAGCTATGAGATCCCCGGAGAATTTGTGATCGTATCGGGAAGAAAATACGGATAAAATATATAGGAGTTAACAATCCATAGTGAGGAATAACAATGCCAAAATATGTAATTGAACGAGAAGTGCCCGGGGTGGGAAAACTCTCCCCGCGAGATAGAAAAGCTGCCGCCATGAAATCAGTGAAAGCGCTCAAAGATATAGGTCCTGATATTCAGTGGATCCATTCATATGTGAGTGAAAATAAAACGCATTGCGTTTATCTTGCTCCAAATGAAGAGCTTATCCAAGAGCATGCTCGCAGAAGTGGTTTTCCGGCCAATAAAATTACGAAGATAGATTATATTATGGAGCCTTTAACGGCTGAGTGATATAACTTGTACCCGTAACTTTTAACATTTGCTATTTCATCTTTATAGAGGTTTTTGGAATGGCTATGACTTTTTCTTGTGTTTAGATGTAGCTAAATCAGAAAATAGAAGGAAAAACAGAGATTAGAGTATGTCCAAAGACAATATTTTAATCACTGAACTTGAAAACCAAGGACCCGGAGATATCCTCGGAGCTATTGGTGGTGAGACGGATATAGATCCGGCCATTATTGGTAATATTGATATCAACGGATCCAGAGCACTTGTCGAGGTAAATAATGGCAATGGTCAAGAGCTGGCTACGAAGTTGAATGGCAAAAAAGTGGGACATGCTCGCGTGTCGGTCCGCAATGTAGAGGACCAGGATTTCGATGATATTGAAACGATCTACAATTATTTAGATAGGTATCGCCAGCTCGTGGAATTGGAGCGCGAAGCAGAGATGCAGCAGCATGAAGAAAGTATACGTACGCTTTCGGGCCAGCAGCGACAGGCCGAGGGCAAGGCTGTTTTACATTTAAAGGGGCGTGATGAAGGGAATGCCCTCGAAGGAAAGTTGGTAAAGTTTATGCGCCAATACCAGGGAGAGCCGCTCCCGGATACCGAAATTTCTGTGGGGGATTTGGTTATGATATCCCGTCGCGATCCGTTGCTAAGTGACAATCCCACAGGGACGGTAGTACAGAAAACAAACTATTCGATTACCGTTGCTTTTGATCAGCCCCGCAGTTTTATCTTCGGCAAAGGGCTACGGATGGATCTGTATGTGAATGATATTACGTATCAGCGGATGAAAAGTGCCTTGAAACAGTTAGAAAAGGCTGATGGACGGTTGGCAAAGCTGAGGAATATTATTATTGGCCTTGAAGACCCTGCAGAATTACAAAAAACAGAGGTGGATCAGTGGTTCAATAAAGAACTTAACGAATCACAAAAAGAAGCGGTACAGTGTAGTCTTGGTGCAGAGGATTTTCATCTTATTCATGGTCCCCCGGGAACCGGTAAAACGACTACTGCTATCGAAGTAATTGAACAGGCCGTGGCAAATGGACAAAAAGTGCTTGCTACTGCGGCCTCAAATATCGCCGTAGATAATATGTTGGATTTTCTGCTCGAACGCGGTGTTAAAGCCGTCCGCGTAGGGCATCCGGCACGGGTAACTCCAAAACTAAAAGAACATACTCTGGATAGCGTCATTGAACAAAATGAACGGTATCAGAAGTCAGAAGAGCTACGGGACCAGGCATTTGAGAAGAAAGAAGAGCAGGAGGAATTCACCCATCCTTCTGGGAAATATCGCCGGGGGATGAGTAATTCTAAGATCAAAGAACTTGCCAAAGAAGGACGGGGATCTCGTGGCGTATCCGCCGATAAAATTCAAAATATGGCACAGTGGCTTGAAATTCAGGACGAGGTAGACGAGTTGTTTGGTGAAGCCGATGAACTTCGAGAAGAGGCTGTAAATGAAATTATAGAAAGCAATCAGGTTATTTGCACAACGAACAGTACGGCTGGAAGTGAATTGCTGGACAATCGGAGTTTTGATCTCGTGGTGATTGATGAGGCAACGCAATCAACCGAGCCAAGCTGTTTGATTCCTATTACGCATGGGCAAAAGGTTATTATGGCCGGTGATCATCGGCAACTGCCGCCTACGGTTAAGAATCTCAAAGCGGCTAATAAGGGATTAAAGGATACTCTTTTTGAGCGACTTGCTGATTCGTATCCTAAACATAAAAGTATGCTGGAGATTCAGTATCGCATGCACAAAAAAATTATGAACTTTTCTAATAATGAATTTTATGATGGGACCCTGTCGGCTGATGAAAGTGTGAGTAATCATACACTGGAGGATTTTGATTTGGATATCAATGCTATCGACAACGAAATGATGTCGATTTTAGATCCGCATGAACCGGTAGTATTTGCAGATACCGCCGGCCGGAATGCTGTTGAGCGAACCAAACAGGGATCGACGTCCAAAGAAAATCCTGAGGAAGCATTGTTGGTAAAACAGATGGTAGAGAATGTGCTGCGAGCTGGTATGCTACCCGAGGATATATCGGTCATTAGTCCTTACAAAGATCAGGTTGATTTGTTAGATCGAGAAATTGATACAGAAAACCTGGAGATAAAATCGGTCGATGGATTTCAGGGCCGTGAAAAAGAGGTGGTGATTATATCACTGACGCGGAGTAACAATAACAATGAGATTGGCTTTTTGGAGGATGTATGTCGACTTAATGTATCATTGACCCGGCCCAAACGAAAGCTGATCGTTGTTGGTGATAGTTCTACGGTTAGTTCCAATAAAGTTTATAAACGCTTTATGGATTATGTTCGGGAGAACGGAAGAGTTATAGAAGTTTAGTTTTAAAAAAAGTCCAAGCCTTAGCGAGTTAGGTTTTTATCACCGTTTTCTTTAAAACAGCCATAATTATATATAGTTATTTTGAGGATTCTTTAAATAGCATACTTAAATAATTATGATAATGAGATAGTTGCTGGGCGATAATTTTGTTTTCATTCAAAGATTGAGACAAAACGAATGATCCCTCAAATATTACCATCAACATATCTGCCAGACTTTCAAGGTCCACTTCGCGGCGGGGCGGATATTCTTGCTCGATTTTTTTGAGCTTTTCAAGAACTCTTGTGCGCCACAGTAGCATTGATTTTCGAATAATGTCCAAAATGTTGTGATCAAAAAGCTCAGACTGCTGAAGGTAAGAAGCGAAGAGACATCCAGGGAAGGGCTCTTCCAATGATTCTATTTCCTGTTCAAAAAGCTTCACAAATATAAGCAACTGTTGTAAGGGGTCATCACTTAGACCTTCTGCTTTGACGAGTGTTTGTTCAAGATGTTCGGCATCCTCATCTGCATAGCGTTGTACCAACTCTTTTCCCAGCTCAGCCTTACTGGAGAAGTAATGAAAAAAAGCGCCTTTGCTTACATCAGCTTGTTCAATGATGTTATTAACGGTAGTTCCTGCAAACCCTTTATCAAGAATCATTGATTCGGCGGCATTCATGATTTTAGTACGAGTAGTTTCTGGGCTTCTATCCATATCTGATTATCTGTAACATACTGATTGGTCTTTTTTGTTAGCGGAGGGTAATATACTGAACCCTTCTAACCATACAAAAATGATTGTTTTTTTAGCTTATTATGAGATCAGAGCAAATTATTTTGGCTTTTTTTGATAAAGTTTTATAACATACCGACCAGTTGGTTTGTAAAATATAAATAAATGGTAAAATACTATGTGTAATTCAGCGATAACAATGCCTCAAACGGCAAGTACTGAGACAGGGTTCGACGAATGGTTTGTTACGGCCTTAAATAGTGGTGCTTTAATGTTAATGATTTCAATCGGTCACCGTACAGGGTTATTTGATGCGATGGCTGAAATGAATTGGACCGACAGTGAAGAGTTGGCTGAAAATGCTGGTCTGAATGAGCGATACGTTAGAGAGTGGCTTGGAGCAATGGCCACGGGAGGAATTGTAGAGGTAGATGAATCGGAACGATATCTTCTACCCAAAGAACATACTCGACTATTAACGAGGGGTACGGATTCAGAAAATCTTGCTGTTATGTCACAATATATTTCAGTATTGGGTAGTGTTGAAGACGATATTGTGGAATGCTTTAAAAATGGTGGAGGAGTACCCTATGAAAAGTATGATCGATTCCATGAAGTGATGGCCGAAGATAGCGGAATGACAGTCGTAGATGCGCTTGAAGATTATATTCTGCCATTAGTTCCTGGACTTGTCGGAGAACTTCAAAGCGGGAAATCCGTTCTGGATGTAGGATGTGGTCGCGGACGAGCAATTCTTAAAATGGCCGGACTATTCCCGAACAGTAGATTTAAAGGTCTGGACCTGTCAGAAGAAGCCATAAGCTGGGCAAGGGCCGAAGCTAAGAAAAGAGGTTTGAAAAACGTAGAGTTTGAGATCCGTGATGCCAGTGACTTTGAGCAAACAGCTGAATCGGAGGCCTATGATTTTGTAACTACGTTCGATGCGATCCACGATCAGGCGAAACCGCTGTCGGTACTTAAGGGAATTAATCGTACGCTAAAGCCGGACGGACTTTACCTCATGCAGGATATTCATTCCACAGGACATGTCCATAAAAATCTGGATCATCCGTTGGGTCCAGCGCTTTATACGGTTTCGTGCATGCATTGTATGTCGGTGTCGTTGGCTCAGGGCGGAGATGGACTTGGTGCTATGTGGGGACGGAAAAAAGCGAAGGAACTACTTAGAGAGGCTGGATTCGAGGATATAGAGATTCACCAGTTGGATCATGACATCCAAAATGATTATTACGTAGTACAAAAATGAGGATTAACTATATTTTACTGGTGATTACTTAATCAACCAGTAGATAGTTCTTTCATTAATACAAAGTTGTAAGAAAGACTATATCTTATCTTTTCATATATATGGTATAGCTTTAGAATTTCTTATGAGTTGAGGTAAGGTCAACGATTGCTTAATTCTTCTGCTGCCTGAAGGGCTTTATAAACATTAACAACTCCATCAGAAACAGATAGTTCAGAAAATTGTACAGTTTCCGAAGCTTCTGGATTTCCCTCATTTGGGAGAATGACCTCTTGATCAGCATACCGGGTAGTGTTTTCCATGATGATCTGTCGAATTTGTTGAGTTGACAGATGAGGATAATAAGCCATAATGAGTGCAGCAGATCCGGCCACAACGGGGGAAGCCATGCTGGTACCTTCTTGAAATTTGTACTCGTTGCCGGGCATGGTTGAGTAGATATCTACGCCGGGTGCAAACAGATCTACGGTTTCATTGCCGTAATTGCTGAATTGAGCTACAAAATTTTCATCTGGTTTCCATGCAGTAGCCCCAACACTCAGCCATAAATTAGCAGATCCTCCATTTTCATACTTATCGGTGGGATAGCTGGGTTTCTTATCACTGTTTTCAGCACTATTGCCGGCACCATGAACCATTAATACGTCATTTTCGTCGGCATAAGCGATGGCTTTATTTACTACTTCTTTGTGGGGAGAATAACTTTTCCCGAAGCTCATATTAATGATATCGGCCCCATTATCCACGGCATAGCGAACGGCATTAGCTACGTCTTTGTCGCGTTCATCACCATTGGGCACGGCGCGAATAGCCATTATGCGTGTGTTGGTAGCAACTCCATTTACCCCAATCCCATTGTCACGTTCCGCGGCAATAATTCCGGCCACATGTGTGCCATGTGAGGGATCCGGTCCTGCTACGTCATGATTCCCGTAGTAGCGTTCGGTTTTGTCCTCATAGTTATCACCAACAATATCCCGCGGACTGAAATCAGGATTGTAGCCATATTTAGCAAACTCATAAATCTGTTTCTTTTGATCGGTAATGAGCGTAGAATCAATATCATTTTCGAGTATATAGCTCATTACATTTTTGGCAAAATTGAGCTCTTGACTGGTGGGCTGTAGGTTTTGAATATCTTCATATGAATATGAGGAATCCGCGAAATGGTTATCGAGGATATTCTGTGCTTCCTGCATGCTCTGGTTTAGCGATTCAATATTTTTGTACTGTTGATTGAGTTGATTGACTTCCGCTTCATAGTCCGACCGTATTTCTTTGTAGTAGACATACTTTTCGCGTGCTTGCTTATTAAGGGTAGTCGTATCTACATTGGCAAACCGTTGGTGCAGATCACGATAAATGCGTGTGAGTTCAAAGGTGTCATGATTTACATTTTTGCCATCCGATCCGCCAATAAAATTCCACCCGTTAACATCGTCTATATATCCATTGCCGTCGTCATCCTTTCCGTTAGCAGGAACCTCATCCTCATTGGTCCACATAACATCATCGAGATCCTCGTGTTCGGGATCTACGCCGCCATCAATGACTGCTACCACCACTTCTTTTTGAGGCGATTTATTGCTAAGCACGGTCTCATAAGCATTTTTGCTGCTGATGCCCCGAAACTGGGTATCTTGTTCATTCCAGTGATGCCAGCCCTTTGGAGGTTCCAGCATCGTCGAAAAGTCTATGGGTTCTTCAACAACTTCTGGCTGTTTTTCCGATGGAGCCGTCGGTTCTGGTTGTGTAGTAGGTTCTGTTGTAGAACAGCCAATGAAGGTGGCGATGATGGAGATGATGAGAAGAATACGGGTAATCATAGGATATAATGGTTTAACGGTCTGAGGTAGTACTCGTTATAAGTTCTCAATGGATTGCAGAAATTCGTCTGATGCTTTCTGGTAAGCGGATTTCAATGCCTCGGCTGTTGTTTGGCTGAGCCACCGGCCGGCTTCCGATTCATAAAAGGATTGATAGTCGCGAATCAGCTCATTATCAATACCATAAAATTGAACCATCAGCTTTTGTGTTATTTCACGCTCAATCTGCGATTGCGCTTGATTCCTAAAATTACTGACAAAGCCTTCAATTTGGGCATCGCTGAGTGTTCTTTGCGTATTGAGTATTCCAAAAGCTTTTACCAGAGAGCGAAACAGGATAACCTGTGTTTCGAGCTCCATTTCTGTGGCAGATTTGGTTTGCGCAAGGTTTGATAGCAACTCTTTTCGCTCCGCAGAAGGCGGATCTTGTTCCATTTCGTACCGGTTTACGACACGCTTTCGTATACCTTCAATAGTATAATACTCTTTTTCCGCATTGATTAAGGGCTGATTCTTTTCCTGAGAAAGCCACTCATTAACTGACTGCGCGTGTTTTTTATCAATACTGTCTTCAAATGTTTGGCGGATGTGTTCCGAAAGGGTATCTGTGGTGAAGGTCTCCAGAAAGATCTCCATCATTTTTTCATTTTGGGATGGAGGTAAGCCAAATGGATTCTGAGAAAATTGTTGGTGTAGGTCTCGTGGGCTTTCTTCAAGCATCTCATTAAATGGAATAGTACTTACAATATGTTGGATGGCATCAGTTTGTGAGGAGGCTGTGGGTTGTTGGCCTACAGAAATAATAGGTAAAGACGTTAGCAGAAAAAGAGTAAAGATTAATCTGAGTATAGTCATTATGTCAGAATTTGTAGTCGTAATACAAAAGAATGATAAATGAAGCTAAGAATAATTTATTAGTACAAAAAAAGTTTCTAAAGAATCGAAAGGCGGGATCCAAATATATCTTATAGAAGTATATAATATTATTCTGTTAATCTCTTAATAGGAGGGCATTATGTATAGATGGAAATGTCGTTTAGTTACATCTGGTATTTATGTTATGGGGCTTCTTGGTAGTCTTTTTCTATTTACCAGTTGTTCTGATGAATCTGACGATCGGCATTTGTTTGCCGATCAGCGAGCGCCCTTATTTGAGGGGATGGGGAACCACAATTTTGATGTATCTCTGCAGGATACGCTGGCTGATCAATATTTTGATCAGGCCATGATTTTGACTTATGGTTTTAATCATAAAGAAGCTGAGCGCTCATTCCGTCAGGTTGCCGACCTTCAGCCCGATCATCCGATGGCATGGTGGGGTGTGGCATTAGTGCAGGGACCGAATTTGAATCTTCCAATGATGCCTGATGCCATTCCGGTAGCTTGGGAAGCGCTGCAAAAAGCGCAGGAGTTGAGAGCTAATGGAACGCAGCGCGAGCAGGATTATATTAATGCTCTGGCGAAGCGCTATGCTGAAATTCCGCCCGAAGATCGTACTCAGCTGGACAGTGCTTATGCTCAGGCAATGGAAGAAGTAGCCGAAAAGTATCCCGATGATATGGATGCGCAGGTATTATATGCCGAGGCTTTAATGGATTTGCATCCGTGGGATTTTTGGGCGGAGGAAGGAGAAGCACAACCGTGGACGCCCAAGATTTTAGGGATACTTGAAAATGTGATAGAACAACATCCCGATCACCCAATGGCTAATCATCTGTATATTCATGCCACTGAAGCTTCACCCAATCCCGAGAAAGCATTGGAAAGTGCCAAACGACTGGGTAATGCGGTACCTGGGGCGGGACACTTGGTACACATGCCGGCACATACCTACATCCGTGTGGGAATGTACCACGAAGGGTCGGAGGCTAATGAGCGGGCGATTGAATCCGATAATGAATATGTGGCACAATGCCATCAGCAAGGGATGTATCCACTGGGATATATGCCACACAATCATCACTTTTTATGGGCTACAGCTACGTTGGAAGGGCGCATGAAACGTAGTTTAGAGGCTGCCAAAAATACGTTTGAGCATGTCGATACGACCATGATGCGTGAGCCGGGGATGGGACTCTTGCAGCATTTTTGGGCTATCCCAATGTATGGCAATGTGAGGTTTGGAGAATGGGATGCCATTATGTCTACTCCAAAACCTGATGAGGAACTACTTTATCCTCGTGGTGTTTGGCATTATGCTCGTGGAATGGCGTTTTTGGCTAACGAAGAGATTGACAGCGCAAGGCAAAGCCTCGATAATCTTAAAACTATTGCTGCGGATGATTCATTAAAAGAGGTTATCATAATGAATCACGCTTATGATCTCATGCAGATTGCTGCCCGCGTGTTGGAGGGGGAAATTCATGCCAAAAATAATGAGTATGACCAAGCTGTTGAGTCATTAAAAGAGGCGATCGCGATTGAGGATGAGTTGCTTTACAACGAGCCGCCAGATTGGTTCTTCCCTGTACGCCATAATCTCGGTACAGTTTTGTTGGATGCCGGTAAAGCTACCGAGGCCGAACAGGTTTTTCGCGATGATCTTAAGGAGTTTCCCAACAATGGATGGGCGCTCTTTGGGCTGTATCAAAGCTTATTGGCTCAGGGACGCGAAAGTGAAGCCCAAGAAGTTAAAAATCAGTTTGATGAAGTATGGCAATATGCTGATTTCGAGCTGACATCTCCCCGCATTTTAGAGCGGAAAGGAGCTTAATGGTTTAAAGAAAAGATCCTATGCTATGCAATCCTGAACCTTGTAACCTGTGTTAAAACTTCGCTGTATAAATTTTAGAATCTCGCAAAATAAGTTATAATAAAGGATACTTGGTACTTCTAAATTGTCAAGGCGTAAGTCATATAAGCAATATTTTATTGCTTTTGGGATTTCCCCGTCATCGGCACAAAACGAACGGGCAGCATTTTTTGTCGCGACAGGTTACCCTTTTCATCTTTGGTGATTTTGGTTAGAATTTGATTGCTGTCCACACTACCGATGGGGGCAATCATAATACCACCAGGTGCCAGTTGATCTATTAATGGTTGGGGAATCTCTTGAGGAGCGGCAGTTAGTATGATCTTGTCAAAAGGGGCATACTTAGGCCATCCTGTATAGCCATTGCCAATTTTTGTTTGGATGGTGTGATAGCCGAGTATCTTAAATCGACGAATAGCTTGATCGCCCAGTGGCTTTACAATTTCAATAGTGTAAACATGTGGGGTTAATTCGGATAACACGGCAGCCTGGTAGCCGCTGCCCGTACCAATTTCGAGCACCTTTTCTCCAGGTTCAACCTCAAGCGATTTGGTCATATAGGCAACAATATAGGGTTGAGATATTGTTTGATCATGTCCAATTGGCAATGGTCGGTCGGAATAGGCTAAATTTTGGTGATTTTTTGGGACAAAAAAATGGCGTGGGACGTGTTTCATCGCTGCAATAATAGATGAGTCTGTAATCCCTCTGCTGATAATATCATCTTCTACCATTTGGTGTCGCTCCTCTTTGCGCTGATCAAAGCGCGGGTGATTCCAATGGAGGGTGTCAGTCAAAACAGTGTCTACAGAAGATGGGGGTGTTAGTTGATCTGGTGGAAGAGGGGCTGGTTTGTCGAGTGTGAGCCAAAGTCCCGCCCCAGTAATAAGCAAAACGAGAAGATAATTAAGCTTTTTCATAGCTCCATCTTAGATCGTATATAACTTTTTTAAACATACTGCGGGCAAAAGTTCGTTCAAAATGTGGTTATAGGTTTGCCTTTCCGCCCGCCAAAACCTAAAATTGAGCACAGATCAACGGGGAATAAAAACAGTAGTTATGGATTTTAAAGAGCTTCAGAAAAAAATAGATCACGCACGAAATATATCAGGAGAATTACCGACCTTGCCATTTCAAGATATTTCTGGCTTGTTAGGGGCTCGTTCGGAGAAAAAGACAGAGTATCTGATCTATATTGATGAAAATGATAACCGTATTGAAGTTACCTATGCAGAATTTTACCAGCAGGTGCTTGACTGTGCTCGTTTTTTACAAAATCGTGGATTAAGTCGAGGGGATCGTGTAGCGACTATTGCTCATAATCACTGGCACACAGTGGTCCAATATTTTGCCGCTTGGTTATTGGGATTAGTGGTAGTGCCTATAAATTTGGGGGAAGATGATGAGCGCATTGCCTATATCCTGGAAAATGGAGAAGTAGAGCTGGCATTTGTACGCACGGAATATCGTGAGCGATTTCGAGGCATCCTGGAACAATATGAATACTTGAAAAATGTAGAGTGGATTGTTTGTGAAGGAGAGATCGAAAACTTTACTTCTCAGAAAGGTGACTTAGAGCTGCCAAAAGATTCCCTGGCTGAATCCGAAGCCCTGATTGTGTTTACATCTGGAACCACAGGCGCACCTAAAGGGGTTGTTTTAAGTCAACGTAATCTGCTTGAAGACGCCCGCAGTATTGCCAACTGGCACCAGATAGATGCCCAAACACGTATGATGTGCGTGTTGCCGATCCATCATGTAAATGGTACGGTGGTTACGCTTATTACACCCTTTTTCGTTGGTAGTTCAACGGTGCTTAATCAAAAATTTAGAACCAGTCGATTTTTTCCTCTTATCAAAGAGGAAGGTGTTCATATCGTAAGCATGGTGCCTACATTGCTACAGTATCTCAATAATTATTATGTGGATAGGGATAGCCCCAATACCTCGTCGTTACAACATGTGATATGTGGTGCGGGGCCACTGACTGTCAAAGTAGCTAAAACCTTTGAAGATCGATTTGATATCCCCATTATGCACGGCTACGGACTTTCTGAGACGACCTGTTACTCTTGTTTTTTACCTATTTATTTGGATCGGGAAGAACACAAAAAATGGATAGCTGACTACGGGTATCCGAGTATTGGTGTACCTATTCCAGCGAATGAAATGGCGATCCACGATGAGGATGGTAATGCGCTACAGGAGCAGGAGCGTGGTGAAATTGTGATCCGTGGCGTGAATGTGATGTTGGAGTACTATAACAATCAGGAAGCCAATGAAAAGACATTTAAAAACGGCTGGTTTCGTAGTGGTGATGAGGGATTTTATGTGGATGATGAGCAAGGACGATCATACTTTTTTATTACCGGTCGGTTGAAAGAACTCATCATCCGAGGTGGTGTGAATCTTGCGCCGCTTGAAATTGATGAGGTGATAAATAAAGCACCAGGCGTCAAGGCCGGTATTGCCGTGGGATTTGAAAACGATTGGTATGGAGAAGAAGTGGGAGCTTATGTCCAGCTTAAAGAGGGTGTTGAAGAGGATGAAGAAGCCATTTTGGAATTTTGTCGAGAGCACTTGCCATTTTCAAAGTCTCCCAAAGTGGTTGTTTTTGGGAATCAAATACCGGTGACCTCAACGGGAAAGTACCAGCGTAGAAAAGTGGTTCATCATTTTGAGGATTGGAAGGATGTGCAGTTTCGGGAGGAATGATGACATGAGATTCGGAGCATGGGGTATGGATTTTTGGGAGAGGTGGATAGGAGGCTATTTTTGAACTATTAATTCATATTAACATCAGGAGAGAAAAACTATGAGTCAATTTCGATTTATCGGATACCTTGGAAGATGATAAAAAGTTTAGATTTGCTGAGCAGTTACGGGGTGCTGTTATGAGTATCAAGAATAATATCTCAGAAGGAGTAGGTTCGAATTCAAAGAAAGATTTGGCCCGCTTCTTATTCAAGAAAATCCTGCTTTGAAACAGCAAACATTTTAATTCTTATGAAAAGCGAGACCATATGTCTTCAAAAATATTAAAGGTTAAACTTGATGAAATTGAGATCCTCAGTAAAATGATCACTAATTTTGAGAAGTCATTATTTAAAAAGTAGCGGTAAGTTTTGCTTATTTTTACTTTCTGCCTCAAACACCATGCTCTCGGTTCCGACCTTCATACCATAGCCAAACAATAAAACTTGCCCCTCTCTTCGTTATTAATTAAGGTTGAAAAAAGGATCATCTATCGTACGGTACAAAAGAAGGAGGTCACTATGGCATATTCGCTCAATATCGATCTGTTTACACGAGTACAATCGGATTTTGAATCCCAGCAGTATAAAATTTTGGCGGGACTTAAATCTGTTTCGAATGACTTTCAAATGAATAAGATTTATCCGCATCTAAGTCATCTTGTGGAACTCTATAACACTCTTGATGATATCCTAAATCGTCTGCGCGATTTGCGCAATGAATTTCCAAAGCGCATCAAAAAAATCGATTTTGTTAATGAAGTTATCGAACACGAAGTTGTTTTTGTGGATGGGTCAGATCTCTCCCAGGTAGAAGATCTTATTGAGTGGGCGTTGCCACATCTCAAGGCAAAAATTGAGGAAGGGAAGACGATTTATGAGTTTGTCAACGACGAGATAAAGCTCGAAGAGGTGGGCATTATTCCTAATTATACAGATGAGGGCTACTTTTTTGTGCCTGATAATGAAGAGTCGAAATTATTGCTTTTTCAGTATGAACTCACCGTTTTTGAAAGTGCGCAGGATAAGTACAGGTCGCTAAAAACGGCTTTTTTGAAAGGGCTTGAACAGGGAAGCGCACATCGATCACCGAATGCTATCAAACTGGATCTGATTGATGAAAACAAAGAATTGCCTAATCCGGCAACTTTTGCTTTTAACACTGATCTGGATTTTCCCTTTCGGGAGACGATTTTTCCTGTTACCAAGCGGAAATTGTTGCAGCAGCTTTATGAGTGATTTAGTATTAAGTCAAAAGTAGAAAGTATTGAGACTTACTGCACTATTTCTTTTTTAACTTATCTATGCTAAAAGTAAGATCAGGTAGATAGGGATTCCTTACAGAAAAAAATGCTTTGTAATGTGTAGTCTCACCTCCCAATACTCATATCTAAATATCTACCACTGCCAACGTACAGCGCGATATGCACACCAATTTTTCATCCTCATTAAAAATTTTTGTTTCCCAAACTTGGGTTTGACGTCCGGTGTGGATGGGTTTGGAAACGCCACGAACGGTTTCTCCTTTTTGGGCCGAGCGTACATGGTTAGCATTAATTTCCACGCCTACCGCCGTTTTACCCTCTTCTTCGATATTTAACCAAGCTCCGATAGATGCCAGCGTTTCGGCCAGAGCAACAGAAGCGCCGCCGTGAAGCAATCCGAAAGGTTGAATGGTATTTTCATCAACCGGCATGGTTGCCGTTACTTCATCCGATTTGAAAGAAGTAAACGAAATGCCAAGGGCACCTCCCATGTTTTTTTCTGTGATAGAAAGAAATTTTTCAACGCGATTTTCGATATTCGGTTGGATATACATAAATGATTCTGTTACAATAGATTAGTGGATACTTAAGATAATTATAAAAGACAAAGAAAAAATTTAAATAGACTTTTAAATCATCTACAATCGTTTAAATTATTGGTAACAAACGTCATCGACAATTAAATAGCGTACTGTTATGGCTTACGATCCAACTACCATCATTACTGAAATTGAAAAGGGTATAAAAAAGCATGATAAAGAAGTTTTTATATCCACCAAACGCAATGGGGAATGGGTGGATACTTCGAAAGAGGAGTTCCAAGAAAAGGTTCGGAAGTTAGCGCTGGGATTATACGAGCTTGGAGTACGGGCTGGCGATAAAGTGAGTTTGCATTCTGAAAACAGTGCTGAATGGGTTATTTGCGATCAGGCTATCCTTTCTCTCGGAGCGGTTAATGTGCCTATTTATACCACACAACCTGGCGAACAGATTAAGTATATTCTCAAAAATTCAGATGCAAAGGTTCATATTGTTTCGAATGATGACCTATTTGCAGATACCAAGCCGATTGTGAAAGGAATTGAAAATGTAAAGGCTATTATTTCAATTTTTGGATCAAAGCATGATAAACTGAAAGATTTTGATGATATCCTGGAGATGGGGGCCAAAAAGCACGAAGAAAATCCAGGATTATTTGAAGAATTGTGCTCACAGGTGGATCCTGATGACTTGGCGTCGTTAATTTACACTTCCGGCACGACCGGCGATCCCAAAGGAGTGATGTTGACGCACAACAATATTGCTTCGAATTTGTTGGCTTCGCTGGAGCGTGTTCCTTTTAATGAGGAAGTAGGTGAAGGTGAGCGTATGCTTTCGTACTTGCCACTCTCGCATGTTTTTGAGCGGATGATCACTTATATGTATCTGAGAATGGGATATCCTATTTACTACATTGAGGATGTGGATGAGATACGCGACGACTTTGCACATGTTCAACCCTATTATTTTGCAACGGTACCGAGATTGTTGGAGAAAATTCATACGGGAGTTAAGGTAAAGGGGCAGGAGATGAGCGGACTCAAAAAGCAGCTCTACTATTGGGCTATTAACCGGGCCGAAGAGTACGACCCCGAAAACCCGCCCAGTGGACTTGATGCCATCAAGCACAAAATTGCAGATAAGTTGGTTTATTCGAAAATACGAGAGTTATTTGGTGAAAATCTCCTTGGCATGGTGAGCGGCGGTGCAGCCCTGTCGAATAACTTATTCCGATTTATGAATGCGCTTGGCTTTGTCTGTATGCAGGGCTATGGACTTACGGAAACATCACCGGTGTTGTCAGTTCATGATGAAGACCACATGCGCATAGGCAGTTCGGGAACGCCATTATCTAATGTAGATATTAAAATTGCGGATGACGGCGAAATCCTGGCCAAAGGTCCAAATGTGATGAAGGGATACTATAATAACCCCGAAAAAACCAATGAGGTCTTTACCGATGATGGCTGGTTTATGACTGGTGATGTGGGCAAGCTGGAAGACAATTATTTGTTTATTACGGATCGTAAAAAGTCAGTTTTTAAATTGTCAACCGGAAAATATGTGGCACCTCAAACGATTGAAAACTTGCTCAGTGAAAGCGGTTTTATTGATCAGGCAATGGTGATTGGCTATCAGCGAAAATTTTGTTCTGCTCTCATTGTTCCTGATTATGGAAACGTCAAAAAACGACTAAAAGGACAGGGAAGATCAATTTCTGATCCTGCCAATGAAGATCCAGAGGTCCGTAAGCTTATTCAGCGTGAGGTTAACAAAGTGAATAATGAGCTTTCGCCGTGGGAGACCGTCAAAAAGTTTGTACTTCTTGAAACACCATTTTCTATTGATTCTGGTGAGCTTACACCTACGCTGAAAGTTAAACGCCCAGTTGTGAAAGAACGTTATGAAGATGAGATCGAATCGATGTATGCTGATGTAGAGGAGAAATCGGCAGCTGAAAAGTAATTTTCCTTTTGATGTAGCAACTCTGCTCCAAAAGTTAATGTAAAATTTTATACGATATTATTTATGTCTACGAGCAAATATGATATTCAGAAAGTAGCGGTACTTGGATCAGGAACCATGGGTAGTCAAATTGCGGCGCATTGCGTAAACGCTGGTATGCAAGTTTGGCTTTTAGATCTCAAAGATGAAGAGAGCGACAATCCCAATCAAACTGTGATCGACAATATTGCCAAGCTCAAGAAAATGAATCCATCGCCCCTGGGGTTGCCTGAATATGCTGATCGCATTCAGCCGGGTAATTTTTCGGATGATTTGGATGTACTTTCTGAGGTAGACTGGGTTTGCGAGGCCATCATCGAAAAGATGGACATCAAGAAAGATATGATGGCCAAAATTGAGGAGGTCCGCACGGAAAATACGATTGTGAGCTCCAATACTTCGGGCTTACCGATTGGCAAAATAAGCGAAGATTGTTCGGATGAATTTAAAGCTCATTTCTTGGGGACTCACTTTTTCAATCCGCCGCGTTATATGAAACTGCTTGAAGTTATTCCCACGAAATCTACTGCAGATGAGGTCGTGGAATATATGAGCCGTTTCTGTGAGCGCGATCTGGGCAAGGGCGTAGTGCAGTGCAACGATACGCCCAACTTTATTGCCAACCGCATTGGTATTTTCTCAATGGCCAGTATCATGCCCCACTTTTTTAATGGGAATTTTCGTGCCGAGGAGATTGATTATCTGTTGGGCACACTCACGGGCTATTCCAAAGCGGCTACTTTTCGAACAGCCGATATGTCTGGTTTGGATGTAATTCACCATGTAGCTACAAATTTATATCCCGTTATCCCCGATGACGAGCGACGCGAAGTGTTTAATCTGCCGGAAGCGTTTGAGAAAATGGTCGAAAATGGTAAGCACGGTAATAAAGCCGGCGAAGGTTTTTACAAGAAAGTCCGTACGGATTCTGGCAAAGAGTATAAAGTAATTAACCCCAAAACGGGAGCATACGAGTCGCAAATAGATCCTGAATTTGAAAGTGCAACTGATGCCAAGAAAAAGTTCGAATCATCTGAGGAACGACTGAAATTTTTGGTAAATCAGGATGATGAAGTGGGGCAGTTTTTATGGGAAGTTCATTGTGATTTGCTACTGTATGCGGCCAACCGTGTTCCCGAGATTACGGATTCGGTCGAAGCCATCGATCGTGCAATGAAGTGGGGCTTCAACTGGGAGTTAGGACCATTTGAACGATGGGATGCTATAGGGGTTTCCGAATCAGTTGAGCGCATGCAGGGTGAAGGTTTGGACGTCCCGCAGAATGTGTTGGATATGCTTGATAGCGGCCGTGAGCAGTTTTATAACAAGGATGAAGGTACGGTTTACAATCTGGCAACCGGAGAGGCTGAGAATTTGAGTCCGCCCGCAGAGGGAGCAATTCGTGTAACGGATCTCAAATCTAACAATAAAGAAGTGTTTGGCAATGACAGCGCTGGGTTGTACGATCTTGGGGATGGTATTGCCCTTTTCGAATTCCGTACCCGAAAATACACGCTCGGCTTCGAGCTAGTTCAGTCGCTACAGAAAGCTTGTGATGTGGTAAAAGAACAATTTGATGGGCTGGTTATTAGTCATGATGGGGACAACTTTACCTACGGCGCGAATTTGATGGAAGCCATGGGGGCCTGGCAAAAAGGGGAGAAAGATCGGGTGAGACAGGCAGCAAAGAATTTCCAGGATGTGGCAGTTGGATTGCGTTATCAACCGTTTCCTGTAGTAGTTGCTCCCTTTGGTAGATCGCTTGGGGGTGGAGTAGAATTTCTTCTTCACGCTGACAAGGTAGTGGCTGCCCATGAACTTTACTGTGGACTCGTAGAAGTGGGCGTTGGGTTGCTTCCAGCAGGAGGAGGAACGAAAGAAATGTTACTACGCACCATGCAAGGTCTGATAGATGATGAGCAGGTTGATCCCATGCCGAATATTAAGGGGAAATTTAAAACGATTGGCATGGCCAAAGTATCTGACGGAGCCCCCAAAGCCAGAAAATATGGCTATCTGCGTGATTCCGATTCTGTTGTGATGAATCGTGACTTGCTGATTTCAAATGCCAAGGCGGAAGTCCGGAGAATGGCCGATGCGGGTTATTATCCGCCTGAAAAGCCTATGATAAAGGTACTTGGGAACGAGGCATTAAGTTCGCTTAAGATGATGCTGCATATTATGCACGAGGCCAATTTTATCACCGACTATGATAAAGTGGTGGCTGAAAAAGTGGCTTATATTATGAGCGGTGGTGATCTGAGCGAACCACAAGAAGTGCCTGAGGATTATCTGTTGCGACTTGAACGAGAGGCTTTTTTAGAACTATTGGAGGATGAGCGAACCCAAGCCCGGATTGAGCACATGCTCAAGAAAGGTAAACCATTGAGGAATTAGCGTTTAGAATTTCAGGATCAGAATACAGAATAAATTGTTTCTGTATTCTTTGACTTAACTACAAGAAGGAATTTTCAATTAATAGTTTAAAACAAAAAAGCCATGAAACAAGCCGTAATTGTTGCTGCTGCGCGAACGCCAACTGGAAAAGCAAATAAGGGATCACTACGATTTACGCCGCCTGATACATTGGGAGGAGAAGTGATCAAAAATGTATTAGAGCAAGCCCCGAACTTGCAGCCCGAACAGGTAGATGATGTGATTTTGGGATGTGCCTTTCCCGAGGCGGCTCAGGGATTGAATATCGCACGTCAAGCTGCTGCTTTGGGAGGATTGCCACCGTCAGTTCCAGCCGCTACGATGAATCGATTCTGTTCTTCGGGATTGCAAACTATAGCCCAGGCCGCCGAACGCATTATGGTTGGTGGGGCGGATGTTATTATTGCCGGTGGAGTAGAGTCGATGTCGCTCGTGCCCATGGGCGGATATGTATCACGATTAAATTCTGATTTGGTAGATAATTATCCCGAAATTTATATCAATATGGGGTTGACGGCTGAGAATGTGGCTGATAAATATGATGTCAGTCGTGAAGATCAGGATGCTTTTGCTTATCGCAGTCACCAACGTGCGCTGAAGGCGTGGGATCAAGGCTATTTTGATGATCAGATTGTACCCATCGAGGTAAAAGAGAAAAAGGTTACGGCCGATGGAGAAGTAGAAGAAACGGAATTTATATTTGATACCGATGAAGGCCCGCGGAGTGATACTTCGGAGGAAATTCTGGCTAAGCTAAATCCTGCCTTCAAGCAAGGGGGCTCGGTTACAGCTGGAAATTCATCCCAAATGAATGATGCAGCTGCTGCCGTTATGGTAATGAGTCGCCAAAAAGCAGAAGAGCTTGGACTGAAACCCATTGCCAAATATCACGGTTTTTCAGTAGCTGGGGTGCCACCCGAAATTATGGGTATTGGGCCAGTCGAAGCAGTGCCGAAAGTGCTAAAGCAAACTGGATTTGATTTGGGTGATATTGATTTGATTGAATTAAATGAAGCATTTGCCGCTCAATCATTGGCCGTTATTCGTGAGTTAGGTCTGGACGAAGATATCGTTAATATTAACGGTGGGGCTATTGCCATGGGGCATCCACTTGGCTGTACTGGCGCAAAGCTCACGACGCAGATTTTATACGATCTCAAGCGTCTTGACAAACAGTTCGGTATGGTAACTATGTGTGTGGGCGGTGGTATGGGTGCAGCCGGTATTTTTGAGAACTTGAATTAAAATGCAATAGAACAGGATTGCGCTGATGAAGCGGATGTTCGCAAATAAAATATCTGCGAGAATTAGCTATATCAGCGTTATTTGCGTTCAATTTTTAAAAATAAATTTATGTTTGCAGAAGATACGTTAGTAAATCAAACGATTTTAATTACCGGTGGCGGTAGTGGTTTGGGATTAGCGATGGCTAAGAAGTTTGCCTCACTTGGTAGTAATATTGCTATTTGCGGTCGAACCGAAGAAAAGCTTCAAAAGGCAGTCAAAGAGATTGAGAACGATGCGAATGATAGTACTGCCAAATATTATGTGGCTGATGTCCGTGATTATGATCGGATTGAGGAGATGATTGGCGAAATTATATCCGATTTTGGAAATATGACCGGTCTTGTTAATAATGCGGCGGGCAATTTTCTGTCAGCTTCCGAAGATCTTTCGCCCGGTGGATTTAAAGCTGTGGTCGATATTGTACTTCATGGCTCATTTAACTGTACGCATGTCTTTGGCAACTACCTCATTAATAATGAAAAAGAGGGTAATATTTTGAATATGGTCACGACCTATTCTGAGGATACCGGATCGGCGTTTGTGCTTCCATCCGCATGCGGAAAAGCAGGGGTATTGGCTATGACCCGATCACTGGCCTATGAATGGGCAACGTATGGCATCCGACTCAATGCGATAGCTCCGGGTCCATTCCCAACCAAAGGTGCCTGGGAGCGGTTGGTTCCAGATGAAAGTGCAGAAAAAAAATTCTTATCAAAGATTCCCGCTGGACGGTATGGTGACAAAGAAGAGTTGGCAAATTTGGCGGCTTTCCTGATGTCTGATTTGGCTCCTTATATCACCGGAGAATCGGTGGTAATTGATGGTGGTGAGCGTTTATCTGCTGGACAGTTTAATTTTATTGATAAGTTGGGATCTCGGGATGAGCTAAAGAAGTTTTTCAAGATGATGCATAAGAAATGATAAAAATATCAGGTGTCGATGTTTGATATACCAATTACTAAACACGGGTAAGACGTTTTTTTATCTTATCGATAGTTTTATTCAGTTCCCACAGGTGATAGGCGTTATAAATTGTTTGGCGATTTAGTTGAATTGACTTAATAAACTCCAGTGCTGATAGTTCTGCGGCTTTGCTGGCATCAAAAGATTGTTTTTTGAAAAATAGGTGCCCCCCGCCGTTTTCTTCACCCATTCGAACTTTTTGTTCAAGCACATCGCAATCCAGTAAAAAATGATTGTTAGCAGCAATGCGATGGTGACGGGAGGTGTCTGCGGTAGCATTGACAAAAATATTTGCCGTAGCTCCGCTTTCAAATCTGAGCAATATATGCAGGGCATATTGATGCTGTTTGGATAAGTCCACCGTTTTTAAATCCATATGATGCACAGATCCGTTCATCCACCGTAAGCAAAAGGCCAATTCATCAATCCAGTAATATTCGAAGGGATGATCAGACTCTGCATATTCGGTGTAATTTATTTCTCGATTAACCTGTATAAAAGAAGGTTTGGAGATTTTTTTACTCATCCATTTTGAGGCGGGTGCCAGGGTGGGCCAGTGCGAAAATTGCACCAATACATTTGATTCTTCAGCCGCATGATACACTTTTTGAGCTTGTTGGGTATCAGTAGGAATAGGAGCAATCAGAAAGGTATGATATCCTGCTTTGACTGCCTCTAACAGGTGGGGTAGGCGGTCAGGGTTTTCATCCAAAAGAAAACAGGCATCAATATTTCCGATTCCGGATAGTTGCTTAGCAATAGCTACTTCCGAAACCGATTGATGGGGGCGTAAATGTTTTTCCCAAGCGACGGCTCTGTCAGCAGGACCTACAATTCCTATTCTCATAACCGGAATGTTCATTGTGTTGTTGGTTACCCATAGTTATGAAATAGGTAGAAAATTTCAAAACAGATTGTTGGGTAGAAGATTAATCAGGCATTACCAATGCAAGGATAAAATAAAGCAATATGGGAGTACCCGATCCAAGGAAAGTGAGAACTACAAAAATTATTCTGATCAACGTTGGATCCCATCCTAAGTATTCTGCGATGCCGCCACAAACGCCGGTAATCATTCGGTCTGTGCGAGATTTTCTTAAACGAGCTCCCATAAGCAATATCAATTAGTTTTTTGTAGGTGTTTGTCGAGATAATACGGCATATTTAATGGGATGTTTCAACCGTTTTTAGGTTAACATAAAAAGACAATCCAAAGTAGTAGAACGGGAAGATGAATGAGCTGTAAATTAATAGAGGGGGAGAATGATCAAAATAATACAGCATGGCTATCAGCTGTAATGTGAAAATAGAGCCGAGAATAAGTGTAATAGGTCGTAAGAATTTAGTTCGTGACGGATATACAAATTTTACTGGCACGAAGGTTACGAAAGCGAACATCAACAAAATAGCTGAGGCAAATATGGTGGGTAAATTAAGTAAGAATATATAAAAGACGACAATATTCCAGTATGAGGGGAAGCCGAAAAAAAAGTGATCTTCTGTTTTAGCTTTTGTATTTGAAAATCCGAATACACTGGCTACAGCACAAATGAGTAGAACCCATACGGGGATTTCCATGGTGGCAAAAATCCAGAGTAGAGGAGCGATCGTCCATGTAATAAAGTCAACGATATTATCCATCAGGGCGCCGTCAATAGCTGGGGCATGTTCTTTGGTTTGGGTAAGCCGTGCTAACCCCCCATCCACAGAATCGATAATGGCGGCAATGGCTAATACCCATACCGTTTCTTGATAATATCCATTATATGTTAATATGAGTGCCCATAAGCCAAGTCCTGCACCTAAAGCAGTAAATAGATGGACCCCGTACGCTGCTGCCTTTTTCACAAACAGATGTTATTAAGTTGCACTATCTTTGTTTTGAACACCCGTAATAAAATAAAAAAAGCGGAACCTACGAAGTCCCGCTTTAAAACTGATGGAAAAAATGTAAGCTTTTTACATTTTTGAAACTTACTTAATTATGAATCCTGGTTATCTGTAGAAAGTCGGAAGCTAATAGGGAGTGAATACTGCACGCGAACAGGTTCGCCATCAACTTTTCCTGGGGTAAAATCGGCTTGCTTAACGACTCTGAGGGCTTCTTCATCTAAGCTTTCGTGAACGCTCTTTACGATGGTAGGATTTTCGATATTACCATCCTTATTGATGATAAACTGTACAATTACACGTCCTTCAGCACCCGCCTCACTTGCTTCTTTGGGATAGTTGATCATCTGTTGTAATGAGCCTAAGCCCCCGACCAGTTCGGGCATGTCTTTTACGGTAACGTAATAATCACCGTCATCGGCTTTTGATGGAGTTGAGGGTGGAAATATAGCCTCATCTTTAAGATCGGTAAATGCTTTATCGGGATTGTTCACTTCCATCTTGATGACCCCGTTCTTGCCTTTATTTCCATACTGGTTTTCAGCGTTTTCCCCTTTAAGTACGTTAACTGATTTTATGTATTTGGGTTTAAGACGTGTTAATTTCCTTTTGTTTTCTTCGGTCTTTTCCCACTCTTCTCCGTTGACAATATATAAGGGAAAGTTTTCTGAAGAATTGTTACTCATTTGCGCTTGCGTTTGTTCTACATCACTTTTCGTGATGTTATCATCAGCCATATCAGTACAAGAGATGGTGATGGTTAAGAGGGAGGCAGCGAATAACGTAATAAGGAAACTCGATCGAAAATTCATAGAGGTATGGTCTTGATTTGACATGATTTGGATACGTTTTTTTAAAGATGATTTACTCACAGCCATTGATAAGGCTAATTGTTGATTGTGATCTTGCTTTGCAAGCTCAAAAAGTAGCGACGCATATTTTTTCTTTGAAAACCGATTGGTAGCTAATACTTGGCTGTCACATAAAATTTCGCGGTACTCTTCGCGCGATGCATAAAGGTGGTTTACCAATGGATGGAACCAGAAAAGATTTTTTATAGAGACCAAGAAACTGTTAAGCAGAAAATCGTGATTTTTGATATGGATCAGTTCGTGTTGAACAGCCATAGCAAGCGACTCTGTATCTCCTTTTAGATCTGTTGGAAGTACAATTTTTGTTTTTAACCACCCATAGGTGTAAGGAATAGCGGTATTGGCAGAATAGGCAATCTGGGTGTTTTTATATTGCGAAGAACTTTCTGGAAGAATAGCCAAAAGTTCTTGTTCATTGGCAAGAGAAGTGAAATTGAGTTCTTTACCTATCGCTCGAAGTCGAGTAAAATCGACCAGAAGTTTTAGTAATAACAGTATGGCCCCGATCAAAAAGATTAAGCTGATGTTCCCAGTCCAAAATTGGACAGTCATAAGACTACTTAATATTGAGGGATCTGACGAAGTAGCTGATACGGGTATTGGATTCTGAATGATAATGGTTAAACCTGATGCTGTTGATTCGGTAGCACTGTTTATCTTATCCATGAGATAGGTTCCCAGAAGTGCAAGGGGAAGAACAAGCAGCAAAGCTGTTCGAATGTGGTAATGATAAATCGCATTGAGCGATTCATATCTGGATAATGCCCATGTAAGGGGGGCCGCTACAAGGGTCCAAATGATAACTGGTAGCCATAATTGCTCGATCATTTGATCACCGAACGATTGTAAAAAGGTAATGAATTCTATCATTGATTATCCTCCATCTGATCAATCAAGTTTTTGATTTCAGCAAGATCTTCTGAGTTTAAATCATCACTATTAACCAGTGCTTGTACTAATTCTTTGGGAGACCCTTTGAATGCCTTTTTCATTAAATTGGTAATGATATTCGAACGTACGGATTCCGGTTTTTGAGCGGAACTGTAAACATAGGTTACGCCGTCTTTTCTATATTTAAGAAATCCTTTGTCGGCCAGGTTTTTCATAACCGTCATGATTGTTGTGTAGGCAACATCGCGTTCTTTTAGGATGCGTTTGCGCACTTGCTTGACTGTGGCTTCGCCCAAATCCCACACGTGATTAAGTACTTCCATTTCGGTTTCTCCCAGAGGGGTGAGTGATTTTTTCATACTATCTTATATACTAATAATTTAGTTTTAATCAGATAGTACTAATATAATAGTATTTATGTTTTTGTCAAATTGGGAGGGGCAAATTTCAAGTAGGGTTCATGATTACTATGTGAATGTCCAGTTTTGTTGATGAAGGCATACCAGTCTCAAAAACTGTATATGAGCAAACAAAATTGTGCTCATGCATAATTGCAGTGGCATGTCAAGATGGGCTTAATAAATATCCAAATAATCAGCTGAAAGTAGTTGAGAAAAAGGGGGGAGATATGGAGTTATTCGAAAACTGAATGAAATTATATTAAGGCTAATTTCGCCTGATGGTTTTATTGTTTTTGGAAAATCAGGCACAAAATTTAAAAAATGAAGAAGAAAAAAATCAGAACCGCAATATAGATTTTTAAATTATTTGGAAGTTAAAATCAGCAAAAGAAATAATTCAAAAAGAGATATTAATGACTTCAATAATGCTCTCAGAGGATGTAAACCCATTATTAGTGTTTGTTCTACACTTATAGCCCACCTCGTTGTATTAATCATACTTTGCCTTCCGTTATTTCTTTTCTGATTCTCATGTAACCGCTTGCATCTCATTTTAAGAATGCTTAAAAATAAGAGGCGAAAGAAGTGTAATTAATACACTTAGTAATTTTTCTGTTTTGATCAGCCAGAAAAGTTGCCATTTAACTTGTTAATACCTTAACAAAATCAGGGATTTATGAAATCACACTTACATATTAAAATTGTATTGTTGATGGCTGTATTTACCGTCTTTTCGTCGGTAGATGTGTTAGCCCAACATACCGTTTCGGGAACGGTGATAGATGCAAGTACTTCAGAATCACTTCCGGCAGTAAATATACTGGTGAAGGGAACGACTCGGGGTGCTACATCAGATGTTGATGGACAATATGAAGTAACCGCTGTGTCATCAACCGATACACTCGTATTTTCTTATGTTGGATATCAGTCTCAGGAAGTTCCAATACAAGGACGGTCAGAAATACATATCTCATTACAACCCCAAGCCTTAATGGGGGAAGATGTTGTAGTTGTAGGATATGGAACCCAGCAACGAGAAGATGTAACCGGTTCCATATCTCAGGTTAGTTCAGAAGAAATTGAAAAATATAGCGCAACGGATCCGTCTGAAGTACTGCGTGGGCGGGTGCCAGGTTTACAGGTAAAATCAGATGGAGAGCCTGGAGCCGCACCGAATATACAAATTCGTGGTGTGGGTACCTTTGGTGATAGCCAGCCCTTATATGTTATTGATGGTGTTCCGGTTGGCACAAGTATCAGAGATTTTAATCCGAATGATATAGCATCAGTAGAGGTATTAAAAGATGCATCTGCTGCTGCTATTTATGGTTCGCGTGCAGCAAATGGTGTAGTACTTATAACCACTGAGAAAGGGACAAAAAATACGCCGTTGCAAGTAAGTTATAGCGGAACATATGGAGTCAGCCAAATTTGGCAGGATATACCTGTTACAGAACGGGAAAATTACCAGATGTTGAGTAATGAAGGGCAAATAAATGCTGGTGAATCTTTAAATCCTGGAAACGATCCTAATCACCCAAATTATGTGGATGATGTAAATACTGATTGGCAGGAGGAAGGATTGGAAACGGGCCAACGAATGAATCATACATTGAAATTTTCTGGCGGTGGTGATTATACCACGTATAACGTATCGCTAGATTATGTAGATGATCAGGGTACATTGGTAGGACATGGACCTGATTATAAGCGCTATTCGGCCCGGCTTAATACAACAATGGAAAAGGGGATATTCGAATTCGGACAGAATTTTTACTATACCCATACTGATGAAAAAGCATTGAATTACAATACCAATGTGCTGACGGGTGGGCGTCCGCCTATGATTGTCGACTTGAATATTGCAGTGCCTACACTTAGTGTCTATGATGAATCTAATATAGGAGGATGTGCAGGTACAGAATCCGATGTTCATAACGTGATTGTATTGAATGTTCCATGTACCAATCAATTATTGGAGGGAGAGACCAATGTGGATCGTTCTTTTGCGGCTGGTTATGCTCAGGCTAATATTATTGACCAAGATGATCAGGCATTGACCTATAAGTTAAATGTAAGCTATGATCGGACGAATGTTCGAAATTATAATTGGGTGCCTGAATTTGAAATGGGCTTTTTCTTTAATAATACCAGTGCCCGGCTCAATGATGGTCAGGATATTTACAGTACTACTGTTATTGAGAATACACTAACCTATGAAAATGTCTTTGCCGATCGGCATAATGTAACAGCTTTGATTGGACAGACATATCAAAAGGGAACATCCGTACTTCGTAATGGATATTCCGAAAACTTTGCACAGCCATACTTTAAGGTGCTTGACAACGGGTCAAACAAAACGGCATCTGGAGAGCAGTATGAAAATGCACTTGTTTCCTACTTTGGTCGAATGAATTACAATTATGATGATCGCTATTTGCTTACTGCCACTATTCGGCGGGATGGATCATCTCGATTTGCACCCCAAAATAGGTACGGTAATTTTCCCTCAGCTTCATTAGGGTGGAATATTCATAACGAAGAGTTTATCTCGTTACCAGACTTTATCTCGGAATTCAAAATACGGGCCAGCTATGGTAAATTAGGTAACCAAAATATTGGAGATTACCTGTATTCCAGTACGGTGAATCCGGGAGTGGTTTATAATTATGGTGGAACAAAAGTTATTGGCAGTACTCAAACACAAATTGCGGATGAAAGTATCAAATGGGAAACCAAAACGACGAAAAACATTGGTTTTGATGCTTCCTTTTGGGATCGAACGGTTGATTTATCTGCCGAATATTATCAAAGCGTAACATCTGATATTTTAGTAGGAGTACCAATTCCGTTGTCTGTAGGAGCAAATAACAGTCCAACCGTTAACGCAGGTGAGCTTCAGAATTCAGGTCTGGAGTTCGCAGCTACGTACCGAAAAACTCGGGGAGATTTTACTTTCGAGATTACGGCCAATTTGAGTACGCTTAGAAACGAGGTGCTTGCGTTGGGGGGAGAAGATGAACCCATAATTGGAACTGGAACACGTACCGCCGTAGGTGGTGAAGTCGGTCGCCATTATGGTTATGTAACTGATGGTATTTTCCAATCTCAGGATGAAATTAGTGATCACGCTTTCCAAAATGCGGGTACAGCTCCGGGAGATCTCAGGTTTAAAGACTTAAACGATGACGGAGTAATAAATGATGAGGACCGAACCTATCTGGGAAGTGGGTTACCAAGTATCAATTATGGCCTGAATTTCACCGGGGAGTACAAAAACTTCGACTTTACAGTATTTGCCTCGGGAATGGGAGATTATCTCATTCATAGCCGGATGTATCGTACCCTTATGGCTACCAGCGATTATATGAATTATCATACTGATATGCTGGACCGATGGACACCAGAAAATACCGATACTGATATTCCCCGCAGAATCGTAGGAGATCCCAATAATAACAACCGTAACTCCGATCGCGAAGGATGGCTGCAGGATGGGACACATCTCCGGATCAATACATTGCAGTTGGGTTATACGCTACCTGAAAATCTGACAAGTTATTTGTCAATTTCCAATGCTCGGATATACGTAAATGCACAAAACGTATATACCTTTACCGCTTATAAAGGGTACAACCCGGACTTTACTTCCGGTGTATTTGAACCCGGGTATAATAATGGGTCTTATCCAACACCAAGAACATTGACTGTGGGCATTGATGTTGGATTCTAATCTTAATTTTTACACCGATTTTGAGTGTTCAATACCAAATTTAATGACTAAGACCATGAAGAAACTAATATTTTTAATTGCACTTATGATGTTTGTGGGTTGCAATGATCAGTTGGATTTAACAAATCCCAACGAGCCCACTGCTGATACCTTCTGGGAAACAGAATCAGATGCCGTACGAGCCAGTCATGCCATGTACAATGGTTTGATCATGGACGGTACCTATATGCGGATGATACCGGCTTTAACGGATGGACGTAGCGATGGGTTTAAGGCAGATACCCCGTGGCCAGATTTATGGCAGGTAGCTGCTTTTAACGTTCCGGCTACCTCTGGTCCAGTTGAGTGGGTATGGAGAGAACATTACGTTCTTATTTATCGGGCCAACCAGATCCTGGAATATGTACCAGAAATGGAAATCGATGAAGCGTTAAAGGAGCGTATCGTTGGACAGGCTCACTTTTTACGTGGATTGGCTTACTTTAATCTTGCCAATAATTTCCACAGAGTACCAATTAGTGATGCCTTGCCCGATCCCGATGAATTTAACGAGCCTACGGCATCTGAGGAAGATCTGTGGCAGCAAATAATTGATGATTTTAGTGACGCGAAAGATCGGCTTCCGGTTTCCTATGAAAATATTGACGGCCCTGACCAAGGACAAGTTGGCCGTGCTACAGCTGGTGCAGCAACTGGTATGTTGGGGAAAGCCTACCTATATCGTGAGCAATGGCAAAATGCGGCCAGTGAATTTGAGTTGTTGATACCCGGTGCAGGAGAAAGTAGTCCGATGGAAGTCTATGACTTAGTGGATAATTTTCGCCACAACTTCAATATCGATAACGAAAACAATGTAGAGTCACTTTTCGAGGTCCAGTTTGCCGATCCTGATCAAGTTGGAGGTTCAGAAATGAATTACTGTTGTGAACCGAACAGCAACTGGATGCAGGTATCTTCACAATCTTATACCTATGCAGCCGAAGGATATGGATATTCGGATTTCTTGCCCACACAGTGGCTATATGATGAATTCAACGAAGAGCAAACGGTAAGTGGAAATAAAGATCCGCGCTTGCTGGATACCATTGTTTCGTATGAGCCTGGAGAAAATTCCACGACTGTGTATGGAGATCCCTGGCCATATGGACAGGATGAAATATATCCGCGAAAATATACCCATGAAGGGTTGCCATATGCAGAGCTTAGGGAGCAGTCCGGTATTAACTATCGTGTACTTCGTTATGCCGATATTTTATTGATGTATGCTGAGGCACAGAATGAGCTTGACGACCGAGCAACAGCGGCTCAATACATGCAACAGGTTCGAGATCGGGCAAATCTACCTGACCGTACAGCCGAGTTTACCGGTTTTACACGAGATGAAATGCGTGAACAGATTGCTCATGAACGAGCCCTTGAGTTCGCTATCGAAGGCCAGCGTATCCACGATATGATTCGGTGGGGATGGTTTGATGAGAGCAGTCCGCGGTATAAGGTACCCGAGCTGCAACAGCGTGATGCTGAGTTCAACAGTTGGGATACCGGTGATGAATACTTGCCAATTCCGCAGCGCGAGCTCGATGTGAATCCGAATTTGGAACCCAACCCTGCTAACGATTAACGTAAATGAGATCTATACTGCCGGGTTAAAAGCCCGGTAGTATTTTTATTAATACAAAGTGGTAGTACTATTGATGTGATAAAAACAGATGCAATAAATGTTTTTATCACATGGACAGTATCCCAAAATTGTAAAGGTGAGCGTACTGAGTAGTATCAGTATTATGTTTAATAGCATGAAATTATGAGTAATATAAAGGTTTCATATTCAAATCTATCAAAAGGTGCATTGCTGATAATTCTGATACTAATATCGGGATTGGGGCTATCATTACATGCCCAAGATCATACCTCATCAGCGATCAAGCTAAATATGTTTGCACTCAGTGAGGTAGAACTACTCGATAGTCCATTTAAAAAAGCCATGGAACTCGATGGTAAATATCTTTTGAGACTGGAAGCCGATCGCCTGCTGGCTCCGTATTTGGAAGAGGCTGGTTTGGATCCGAAAGGAGAAAGTTATGGCGGTTGGGAAGCCCAAGGAGAAATAGGAGAAGGGCTCGACGGTCATTCGCTGGGCCATTACCTGTCTGCACTTTCCATGATTTATGCCTCGACGGGTAAACAGGCATTTGGAGAGCGATTAAATTACGTGGTTAGTGAATTGAAACGTGCCCAGAAAGCCAACAAAACTGGCTACATAGGTGGCGTACCTAACGGCGAAGAAATTATAAACGAGGTTCGGTCGGGCGATATCGAAGCTGAGTCTTTTGCATTAAATGGAAGCTGGGTACCATGGTATAACCTGCACAAGCTGTTTGCAGGGTTACGCGATGCCCATCGACATGCTGAAAATGAGCAGGCCCTGGATATACTGATTAAATTATCAGACTGGACGGTTGAGTGGGCGGATGATCTTTCGGAAGAGCAATTCCAAGAAATGCTACAGACTGAGCACGGCGGCATGAAAGAAGTAATGGCTGACTTGTATGCTATAACAGGTGATCAAAGGTATTTAGAATTGTCTGATCGATTTACCCATGAAGCTATTGAAGATCCGTTAGCTGAGAATGAAGATCAACTCGAAGGATTACATGCTAATACCCAGATCCCCAAAATTATAGGAGCGGCGCGGAACTATGAGGTCTCAGGAAATGAAGAGATGCGGGAGCTATCTACTTTTTTCTGGCAAACGGTAGTCAATGGACGTACTTATGCCAATGGTGGCAACAGCGATGGTGAGCATTTTGGTCCCAAAGGTGGAATTATATCAGAAGAGTTAAGCCGATCCAGTTCCGAGACGTGCAACACCTATAATATGTTAAAACTTACCCGGCATCTATCGCAGTGGGAAGCTGATGCCGCTTACGCTGACTATTATGAGCGAGCATTATATAATCACATTTTAGCTTCACAAGATTCGCAAACAGGCATGTTCGCCTATTATATTTCGATGGAGCCGGGAACCTATAAGACCTTCAGCAAGCCATTCGATTCGTTCTGGTGCTGTGTGGGCAGCGGAATGGAAAATCATACCAAATACGGCCGCTATATTTATATGCATGGTGAGGACGAGTTATACGTGAATTTGTTTATTCCTTCTGAGCTCAATTGGCAAGAGCAGGGAATTTCGCTCCGTCAGGAAACCGCATTTCCAGAATCAGAGAAAAGTACATTTACGGTTAGTACTGAGAGTCCCCACAAGTTTGTAATGAAGGTTCGACGGCCAAGTTGGGCCGGTGACGGATTTACCATTTTTGTGAATGGGGAAAAAGTTGAAGTTTCTCAACAGCCGAGCAACTATATCGCAATTGAAAGAACCTGGAAAGATGGCGATAAAATTGAAGTGCAGTTGCCAATGAAAACAAGAACAGAGCCACTTAGTGGTGATGACAGCAAGATTGCTTTTATGCATGGGCCCATTTTACTGGCAGGCATTGTAGGAGAGGAAGTACCCATTCAGGGACAATATGCCGGCAGCGAGCAATACGAATATTTTGACTTACCCACTGTGGATGTCCCGGGATTAGAGCCCGAAAATGATAAGACGGAGAGCTGGATGAAATCCTCGCAGAAACCACTGCAGTTTGAGCTGCAAAATGTTGGTGAAGCAAGTGGTATTACACTTGCTCCGTTCTACCAGGTAAACCATGAGCACTATACCGTTTACTGGGGTTTGAATCACAAAAATAACTAAGTGGTTGGTTACGAATAAGATATCAGATAGTGAGATAGCCTGATCTGATTCTACCAACGCAATTAATATTAACTCGACATCGAATATAACTATGAAGAACCTTCAGAAGATAATGGCGGCAGGAGTTGCTTTATTATTGGTTATAATAGCTATACCAACCCAAGCTCAGGATGCACGTATTAAAATTGATATCGATCGTACGATTGGTGAAGTGCACGAGCACCTGTATGGAAACTTTACTGAGCACTTGGGGCGTCATATTTATGGGGGGATATATGATCCCGATTCGCCGTTGGCCGACGAGGATGGTTTTCGAACGGATGTTATAAAAGCGGTTAAAGATATGAATGTGACGTTGCTTCGATATCCCGGCGGAAATTTTGTTTCCAATTATCACTGGCAAGATGGGGTAGGACCCAAAGAAGATCGTCCCACACGCATGGATTTAGCTTGGGACGTCCAGGATCCCAACACTTTTGGGACCAATGAATTTATGGAGTTTGCCGAGAAGGTAGGCACAGAGCCGTATTTTGCCGTGAATCTGGGAACCGGGACTATTGAAGAAGCACGTCGCTGGGTAGAATACACTAATATTGAGGCAGGTCCCGATGAAACCGACAAGCGGAATCTTGAAAAAGGACCTTATTATGCTGATCTACGTGCTGATCATGGTTATGAAGAGCCCCATAATATTAAGTATTGGAGTCTGGGCAATGAGATGGATGGACACTGGCAGATGGGTCATTTAAATGCAGAAGATTACAGCAAGAAAGCGCGCGAAGCGGCCAAGTTGATGTCGTGGACTGACCCGAGCATCAAGATTGTAGCAGCGGGATCATCAAATTATTACGGCGAAGATGCCGATCCCGATGAATGGAATCGAACGGTTATCCAAGAGCTCAAAGATTATATCGATTACATTTCGCTGCACATTTATGTGGGTAACGAAGACGATAACTACTACGATTTTATGGCCAGTCCACGTGTGATGGAGCAGCGCACACAGATTGTACGGGGGATGATTGAAGAAGTAATGCAGGATCCCGAGCGCGGAGAAGATGAACAGATTTATATCGCCTGGGACGAGTGGAACGTCTGGTACCGTGCTCGTGGCGGAGAAGGGGGGACAGGTTATACTGCCTTGGAAGAGCGTTATAATCTTGAAGACGCACTGGTAGTAGCGGGATTTCTTAACGGATTCATCCGTAACGCCGATATCGTAAAAATGGCGAATATGGCACAACTTGTGAATGTCATTGCACCTATTTTTACCAAAGAAGACGACATGTTCCTGCAGACGATCTATCACCCCATGAAACTGTTTGCTAATAATGCGCATGGCACGGCATTAGATGTGTATGTGGATTCCGATACCTATGATACGGAGATCTTTAACAGTGGGGCGGGTTATTCTCCGACTAAGGAAAAAGATGTGCCTTATTTGGATGTTTCAGCAACGTATACTGATGATGGTGAAGTAGTAATTAATGTGGTTAACCGCCATAAAGATGAAGCTATTAACACTGATATCATCTCCCAGCAGGGTATTTTTGATGGAGAATTTGAGGTTCATGAGGTAAATGGTCCAGACATTAAAGCAGAAAATGATTTTGATAATACCCGGGTTGAGGCGGTGCAAAAGTCCTCTATCCAAGCTAATGGAGAAACGATCAATTATACCTTCCCAGCTCATTCGTATACGATGATCAAAGGGAAAATAACGTCAGAATAGGGTGTGCTCTAACGCCTGAAGATAGAATCATCAGGCTAAGAGGAATCCTAAACTCACTTAAGTGAGCTTCTATATAAAAAGTGCTTAGCCCACGGATTTATCCATGGGCACAAAGGAAGTAATGCCATCCGCCGAAGAATTTGCAGTCGGACGGATAAATAAATCCAACATAAACATGAATTACCTGAAATTTATACTTATCGGATTTTGCTCGCTGGTGCTTCTTGTGAGCTGCAGCGATAATTCCACTGGTGTAGATGATGATGGTGATGATGAAGATTCCGATGAGGAGACCGAAACGTTTGATGGTCCGATGTATTCTGATGACTACACTTCCCGGTCGGATTGGTCGGATCGCGGTGAATGGGATCTGGAAAATGTTCATGACCCAACGGTAGTAAAAGACGGAGATTTTTTTTACATGTATCAGACGAATGCCTCTTATGGCAACGTACACCAGGGACATGGGAATTATCCTTATCGCCGGTCAAAGGACTTGGTGAATTGGGAGTACCGGGGAGCTGCGTTTTCTGAGGTACAATCTTGGGTTAAGGATTCATTGAATAGTATTCGTGCTGAGATGGATTTACCCCCAATAGAAAATCCAAATTATGGATTTTGGGCTCCCCATATCACAAAAGTGAATGGAACCTATCGAATGTATTACAGCGTAATTATTGATAATCCCATTGAAGGAGATGATCCAAATACATCGTGGACTGAGCGGGCATTTATTGGGCTGGCCGAATCGGATGATCTTTCTTCTAATAATTGGGAGGACAAGGGAATGGTGATTCATTCTGTTGCCGATGGCGAAGAAACCTATGACCGGGATGGGGGCAATGACTGGAGCGCTTATTTTAAATTCAATGCCATTGATCCATCCTATGTTACTACGCCCGAAGGAGAGCACTGGTTGATCTATGGTTCCTGGCATTCGGGCATCGCAGCAGTTGAACTCGATCCGGAAACAGGTAAGCCGTACGAGCTAACTGATCTGGAAGATTATGGTACAAAAATAGCGGGACGTGGAAATTCCCGATGGCAACCCCTTGAGGCTCCAGAAATCATTTATAATGAAGAGACTGGCTATTACTACCTATTTTTGGCTTATGATGAATTGTCGGTGGCATATAACACACGTGTGGTTCGCTCTGAAAATATTACTGGTCCATATTACGGCATTGATGGTAATAACGTAACAAATGGGGCTGAGGATTGGCCTGTGGTGACGCACCCCTATAAATTTGATGGACATCACGGGTGGGTAGGTATTTCTCATCCTTCTATTTTTCAAGATCCGGATTCCGGGGAATGGTTTTATTCTTCGCAAGGACGATTGCCTCCGGATATATCTGGCATTAACGCTTCGAATGCAGTGATGATGGGGCATGTGCGTGAAATTTACTGGACCGATGACGGCTGGCCGGTGGTAGCTCCTGAGCGGTATGCGGATGTTCCCGAAACGGAAATTACCAAAGAAGATATTATAGGAAACTGGGAAGAAGTTACGCTCGAATATGAATACCAGACCATGCAAACCTCATATCGCGTTGAATTTAACGAGGATAATACGCTCGGAGGAGCATTAGATGGCACATGGTCGTATGATGAAGAGTCCCAGACGCTGACGGTAAATGATATGGAACTGATCGTAGATAATGCCTGGGACTGGGAAATATCGCCTCGATCAACCACGATAACGTACACCGGCCTTACGTCCACGGGGCGTTCGGTCTGGGGAAAAAAGACAGGAGAATAAATAGAAGATAGTTTTGATCATAAAAACACACGCACATATCATTAGGCTATCGATAATGCCCGTTCTTGTTTTCCTATTTGTGGCATGTGAAAATGATGGTCACAATGTTGAGAGTCCGGAGGGAAGCATTGAACTTCATTTTGAACTGATGGATGATACCCAGCCAACGTACTCAATTTCGTATCAGGATTCTATTGTGTTGGAGCAATCTCAACTGGGTTTAACCCGCGATGATATTGATTTTTCCCGGAATATGATGTTGGAATCGGTATCCGGTCCGGAAAAAATTGAGGATCAGTATTCGCTGCAGCACGGCAAGCAAACCGAAATTAGCTATACAGCAACAGAACAAACATATCATCTGCGGCATAAATCGGGGGCTCCGTTGGACATCACTTTTCGGGTTTCAAATGACGGCGTAGGATTCCGGTATCATTTTCCCAATGAAAGTGACCAAACTCATTTTATTACTGAGGAACACACGTCCTTTAATGTACCGGAAGACAGTCGGGCATGGCTCGAGCCGTTGGCCAATGTAAATACCGGTTTCGCTGAGACGAATCCCTCGTACGAAGAGCATTATCTGCAGGATGTCAAAGTTGGTACTTCTGCTCCCGACAGTGCGGGATGGGCGTATCCGGCATTGTTTAAATCGGGGGAAACATGGCTATTGATTTCCGAAGCAGGAATGGATGGCAACTATCCTGCCACGCGTTTACAGCAGGAAGCTCCAAATGGCAATTATCAAATCGGCTTTCCACAGGAGGGAGAGCAGTTTCCGGGCAAGGCGCTCGATCCAAAGTCCAATTTGCCGTGGCCAACCCCGTGGCGTATTATTACGGTCGGTGACCTGAAAACGATTACGGAATCAACACTGGGGACCGATTTGGCAGCAGAGTCGCAACTGGAAAATACCTCGTGGATTGAGCCGGGCAGCGCTTCGTGGAGCTGGGCAAAGCTCAAAGATCCCTCGGTGAATTACGAAGATCAAAAACGGTTTATCGACTATGCTGCCGAGATGGGCTGGAAATACACGCTTGTTGATGTCGCATGGGATTCGACGATTGGCTACGATCGCATGGCGGAGCTTGCTGACTATGCGGACTCTAAAGATGTTGAGCTTTTTCTTTGGTACAATTCGTCGGGCAGCTGGAATTCAACAGATTATACGCCTAAAAGTCAGCTGTTGACCCATGAAGACCGAGTCGAGGAATTTAGCAAATTACAAGAAATGGGTATTGCAGGAATAAAAGTAGACTTTTTTGCCGGCGACGGGCAATCAATGATACAGTATTACTTGGATATTTTTAAGGATGCCGCCGATCACAATCTTCTTGTTAATACGCATGGCACAACGTTGCCGCGTGGTTGGCACCGTACGTGGCCCAATCTTATGACCATGGAATCGGTCAAAGGATTTGAATTTATCACTTTTGAGCAGCAAAATGCTGATAAAGCTGCTAATCACAATACGATGTTGCCGTTTACACGGAATGTGTTTAGTCCCATGGATTATACGCCCATGAGTCTGACTGAATTACATAATGTTAAGCGGAAAACGACTACTGCCCACGAGCTGGCTTTGCCGGTGCTGTTTACTTCCGGGATTCAGCATTACGCCGAGACGGCACGTGGGATGGAAGAAGTTTCGGAGGATGTACGGGAATTTATAAAGCGGATTCCTGTGGCGTGGGATGAAATGCAGTTTGTAGATGGATTTCCCGGCAAGCATGTAGTAATAGCACGCAGGGCCGGTGACCGCTGGTTTGTAGTAGGGATTAATGGAGAGAAAAATTCCAAAGAAATATCCTTTGATTTGTCATTTATTCCGAGTCAGTTACATGGAACAATCTTTAAAGATGGTGAGGAATTATACGACATTAGCCGTGATGAAACTATGCCTTCTGAAACAATAAATGTAGTAATGAATGGAAATGGAGGGTTTGTGATGCTTTTTGAGCAAGATAATACCGTCTTTAAAAACAGTAATTAAAATAAAGTAGGATAAAAATGATCTCATTATTCAAGGATTTACAAAATCTGTCATCTGTTGCATCTGTAGTGGTGTCGTGTAGTTTTTTGTTGATATTAGTTATAGGATGTACACAGCAAGCGACTGAAACGCAGGAAATCAGTATTGAAGAAGAACCCTTTGGCACTCTTGAAGATGAGCGGGAGGTAACGGAATATACGTTGTCGAATGCCAATGGGATGGAAGTTAAAATTATAAATTACGGGGGTATTGTGACCTCAATACAAACTCCTGATGCAGATGGTAACTTCGAGAATGTTGTACTGGGATTTGAATCGCTGGATAAATATATCCCCAATGGAGATTATTTGGGGGCAATAATCGGGCGTTATGGCAATCGTATTGCCGAAGGTACTTTTTCCATTGACGACACCGACTATGAGCTTGCTACAAATGATGGTGACAATCATTTACATGGCGGTGATGAAGGATTTGATCAAAAGCTGTGGAATGCCAAAATGCAGGATGATGGCTCATTAACGTTGAACTATCTGAGTGAAGATGGGGAAGAGGGATATCCCGGCAACTTGGATGTGACCGTAGTTTATTCGCTTACCAATGACAATGAACTAAAAATTGCGTACAAAGCTACTACCGACAAGGCCACACCGGTAAATCTGACCAATCACAGCTATTTTAATTTGAGTGGTCAGCCCGACAGTCCCATTCTGGATCATGAACTGATGTTAGCTGCTGATCGCTATACCCCAGTAAATGAGGAGTTGATACCAACGGGGGAACTTGCTGAAGTGGAAGATACACCTTTTGACTTTACGGAGCCCAATGGAATTGGTGATCGTATTGATGATGTGGATGGGGGATATGATCATAATTGGGTGTTAAATCGTACAGAAAGTGATTCGCTATTCCATGCAGCAACGCTTTATCATGATGAAAGTGGTCGTGAGATGAAAGTATTTACCGAAGAGCCCGGCCTACAGTTTTACTCCGGTAATTTTTTGGATGGAAGCATGGAGGGACCCAACGGTACGCCATATGTGAAACATGGCGCACTCTGCTTGGAAACGCAACATTTTCCTAACGCTCCTAATGAGTCTGATTTCCCATCTACGATTTTGGAACCCGGGGAAACATATCAAACAACAACCGTGTACCAGTTTTTAACTCGATAATTCTTTAAATCATAATAGTTATGTCATTTTTAAAACAATCATTTCGTATGAAGAAAATAATATTGACGCCGTTAATGGTTTTATTGCTGGGTTGTTTTGCAGCTACAGCACAGAATAGTATGGTTATTACGGCCGATCAGCCGCAAAGCACCATCAGTGAACATATTTATGGGCAGTTTTCTGAGCACTTGGGAACCGGCGTATATGGCGGACTCTGGGTGGGGGAGAATTCTGATATTCCTAATACCGATGGTTTTCGCAATGATGTCATTCAAGCATTGAAAGAGTTAGAGGTTCCCAACGTACGATGGCCGGGTGGTTGTTTTGCCGATGAGTACCACTGGAGAGATGGCATAGGTCCGCGTGATGAGCGCCCCGTTCGCATTAATACACACTGGGGAATGGTAGAAGAAAAGAACCAGGTAGGAACACACGAATTTATGCGTCTGACCGAATTGATTGATACGGAACCGTATATCTCGGCGAACGTGGGAAGTGGAACGCCCAAAGAGATGGCTAACTGGATTGAATATATGACTTACGATGGCAATAGCACCCTTGCCAATTTGCGGCGCGAAAATGGTCAGGACGAAGCCTGGGAAGTGAAATTCTGGGGTATTGGTAACGAAAGTTGGGGCTGCGGTGGAAATATGCAGGCCGATTATTATGCAGATTTGTATCGCCGATACGCAACCTTTGCCAAAAATTATAGCGGCAATGAACTCTTTAAAATTGCCAGTGGTTTTTCTGATGATAGGTATCAATGGACCGAAACAGTTGTAGAGGAGGCCGGCAACCAAATGGATGCGATTTCGCTGCATTATTATACCTTGCCAACCGGTAATTGGCAGAAAAAAGGTCCCTCAAAAGACTTTGGTGAAGACATGTATTTTTCTACCCTCAAAGAGGGACTTGTTATGGATAAATATGTAAAGCAGCACTCCAATCGTATGGATAAATATGATCCCGAAAAGCGTATTACCCTGGCTGTTGATGAATGGGGTGTTTGGACCGATCCTATTGAAGGTAGTAATCCCGGATTTTTACAGCAACAGAATTCTATTCGTGATGCATTGGTAGCTTCAACGACACTTGATATCCTTAATAAGCACAGCGATCGCGTTCGTATTGCAAATATAGCACAGACTGTAAATGTGTTACAGGCGATGATTCTTACCGAAGGGAAACAGATGATTAAAACCCCAACCTACCATGTATTTGATTTTTACACAGTGCATCATAATACTAAGCTTTTACCGCTGCATTTAGATGCCGGTACTTATGAATATAAGGGGGAAAATATTCCAGCCGTTAGCGCTACCGCTTCAAAAAGTGATGATGGAACAGTAAACCTTACCGTTTCAAATTTACATGCATCCGAAACACAAGAAGTAACAGCTGATATTCGGGGTGCAGATTTATCATCGGTAAATGATGCTCGTATTCTTACGGGCGATGCTGTGGATGCTATTAATACCTTTGATAATCCCGATAACGTATCACCGCAAAGTTATACCGATTACGAGCTCAAAGGAGGCGAGTTGACGTTGCAGATTCCCTCAAAATCTGTTATCGTCTTACGCATTCAGTAAAAATAAGAGTAGCAAGGCGTTGCAGGAATACGCCTGCAGCGCTACAATTAAGCGTTTTACCATGGAAAATTATTATAAAGATCACGACCGAATACTTGTAGCACTCGATTGTATTATTTTTGGCTTTGATCGCAATGGGTTAAAGCTGTTACTGATCAAGAGGGATTTTGAGCCAGAAAAGGGAAAGTGGTCGCTTATGGGCGGGTTCTTAAACCGGGAGGAAAGTCTTGATGAGGCTGCCGACCGTATCCTCCATAAACTAACAGGGCTTGAAAATGTGTATCTCGAACAACTTTATGGATTTGGTGAAGTAGACCGTGACCCCGTTGAACGAACCGTCTCCATTGCTTACTACGCGCTAATCAATATCCATCAACACGATAAGGAATTGATGGACAAATACAGTGCTCGCTGGTTCCCGATTGACGATTTGCCTGACCTCATTTTTGATCACAATCAAATGGTTGAAGCTGCCAAGTCGCGCCTTAAATACCGGGCTTCTCACGAACCGGTTGGCTTTGAACTACTTCCCGAGAAATTTACGATGCCCGAGCTGCAGATATTATACGAGGGCATTTATGAAACAGAGCTCGATAAACGGAACTTTCGCAGACGTATTTTATCTATGAATATTTTGACCAAAACGGATGAAAAACAAAAAAAATATTCTAAGAAGGGAGCTTATCTCTACAAGTTCAATGAGGACAAATATGAAGAGAAAGTTGAAAAGGGAGATAGCCTTACCTTTAAGCCCATAAAATTGTAACAAAAATTTGAATTCTGATAAACTATGTGGATTATTAGGCCTAAAATTTTAAAGTGTTTTTTTTACAATTAATAATGTTATTGGTCTCTTAATCCAAGCATTTTTGAAGTAATTAAAAAGAAATATAATAGAATGAGTGCTCAAAACAATTGTGTAATTGGTATTGACTACGGTACAGATTCGGTACGTTCAGTGTTGGTTGATACCGAAGGAAATAAGCTTTCAGAATCTGTGCATCAGTATTCGCGCTGGAAAGATAAGAAGTATTGTCAGCCTACTGAAAATCAGTTTCGTCACCATCCACTTGATTACCTTGAAGGATTGGAGAATACACTATCCAACGTATTACAAAATGTTGATGATGAAATTGCAGCCAATGTTAAAGGTATTGCCGTTGATACGACTGGATCTACGCCGGTTGCAGTAGATAAAACTGGTACGCCGCTGGCGTTTAAGGATGAATATGCAGAGAATCCCAATGCAATGTTTATCCTGTGGAAAGATCATACAGCGGTTAAAGAAGCCGAAGAAATTACCGATTTAGCTCGTTCGTGGGATGGACCTGATTACACAAAATATGTGGGCGGTATTTATTCTTCAGAATGGTTTTGGGCTAAGATTCTACACACTATCCGTAACGATCAGCAGATTCGTGATGCGGCCTATTCTTGGGTAGAGCTTTGCGACTGGGTTCCCTATGAGCTTACTGGAGGGGACGATGTGCATCAGATGAAAAGAAGCCGTTGTGCTGCCGGACACAAGGCAATGTGGCATGAAGAATTTGATGGATTGCCGAGCAAAGAATATCTGTCTACGTTAGATCCTGAGCTTGCTGATCTTCGAGACCGACTGTTTACCGATACCTTCACCTCGGATCAGCCGGCGGGAACACTATCAAAAAAATGGGCCCAAAAGCTTGGTTTGTCGGAAGATGTTGTTGTTTCGGTGGGAGCATTTGATGCACATATGGGTGCTGTTGGCGGAGAAATTGAACCTTACTACTTGAGCCGTGTAATGGGTACTTCCACCTGTGATATTTTAGTTGCTCCCTATGATGATGTGCAAGACAATCTTGTAAAGGGTATTTGTGGACAAGTTGATGGTTCAGTTATTCCGGGTATGGTTGGACTTGAGGCTGGGCAGTCCTCGTTTGGGGATGTTTATGCTTGGTTCAGGGATGTAATTCTTGAGCCTTTTGCTCAAGTAATTGATGAGTCTGATTTACTTTCGGATGATCAGAAACGGAAATTGATTGATGAAGCAGAAGATAAATTGATTCCAAAGTTATCGAAAGCTGCAGCTGAGGTCGAAGAAGTTGATACAGGTATTGTGGCTCTTGATTGGCTTAATGGTCGACGTACGCCCGATGCTAATCAGCTTTTGAAAGGAGCTATTGAGGGCTTGGATCTTGGCAGTGATGCCGGACGAATTTTTAAAGCTCTTGTGGAAGCTACTTGTTTTGGTGCCAAGGCTATTGTCGAGCGGTTCCGGGATGAAGGAATCCCTATAGAAGGAATTATTGGCCTGGGCGGTGTTGCAAAAAAATCTCCATATGTAATGCAAACGCTGGCTAATGTACTTGATATGCCGATTAAAATTGCCAAATCAGATCAAGTTTGTGCAACTGGTGCGGCTATGTTTGCAGCTACAGCTGCGGATTTATTTTCTGATGTAAGCGAAGCCAAGGATGTCATGGGTAATGGGTTTGGAACAATTTATGAACCTAATCCCGATAAAACTGAACAGTACCAGAGGTTGTACCATCAGTACCAATCGCTGGGAGAGGCCATAGAGAAACGAATCGAAGATAAGACTAATTAACAGGGTTTTAAGAATATGAGTGAATTTCAAGATTTAAAGAAAGTTGCCTATCGCAGTAATATGCGTCTGCCAGAGCTGGGTTTGGTGCTTTTTACGTTTGGAAATGCCAGTGCTGCAGACCATGAGCGAGAAGTTTTTGCGATAAAGCCGAGTGGGGTGCCTTACGATGAGTTAAATGTGGATGATATTGTGATTGTTGATTTTGACGGTAATGTGGTGGAGGGAGAAATGCGCCCTTCTTCAGATACGGACACACATGCCGTTTTGTATAAACATTGGGGAAATATTGGTGGAATTGTCCATACACATTCGACTTACGGTACGGCCTGGGCTCAGGCACAAAAAGATATCCCGATTATGGGTACTACGCATGCCGACCATTTAACGGATGATATTCCGTGTGCACCACCGATGAGTGATGAGATGATTCAAGGGGATTATGAAGAGCAAACCGGTCATCAAATTATTAATGCACTGGACAATCGCGGATTGTCGTATGAAGAAGTAGAGATGATTTTGGTTGGGAATCATGCCCCGTTTACATGGGGCCAGACGGCTGAAAAAGCTGTTTATAACAGTGCGGTGCTTGAGGAAGTGGCAAAAATGGCATACTTGGCACGACAAATAAATCCCGAAGCCCCACGGCTGAAAGATACACTTATCAAAAAGCACTGGGATCGCAAACATGGCGATGATGCTTACTACGGACAAGAAAATTAATTAACACTTAAATTTTAGAGTTATCTACAAATGATTGAACAGCGAAAACCACGAATCGGCCTTTTGGGTATCATGCAGGAATTATACGATGATGATATTCCGGGTATCACAGAACATCAGGAAAAATATGCACAAGAGGTTTGTGAACAACTCAGCGATGTAGCAGAGTGGGATTTTCCCGGTGCTGCCCGAAATCGTGAAGATATTGAAGAGATTCTTGGAGATTTTAATCACAAAAACTTGGACGGGGTGATGATCGTTATGCTTACCTACGGGCCGGCAATG